>PLXB01000073.1 GCA_003151215.1 Ignavibacteriota bacterium | reverse complement strand
ACATGGAAAAGATCTGGGGCTGCGGATGTATTGTCGGTGACAATTTGGAAAAGGTTGTGATAGGAGGAGAAATTTCGGTTGGCGGCGGAATCGGTTCGAGCCTTGCAGCGCGGGCAGCCGGAATGCTCGAAATGAAAATGTCTTTCCTTCCGACTCAAACGAGGTTGCAACTTCAAGGCGATATGTATGCGCTTATTGCAAGTTCGATCAATGCAGAAGTCTCGGGTTCAGCAGAGTTCGTTGAAGACTGGGGTGTGGGATATGTTGAAGGCGATCTGCAAGGCAAGATTCAATTCAGTACGTTTCTTTCCGGAATCGAAGCAGACGGAGAATTGCAATGGCATTTCGGAACAGATTATGAAATGATACAGGGAAAAGTCGGAATCGGAATGTACGGACCTGTTACTGCCGGACTTCAATCAGGAGTCTTTCTCGGAGTGAATTGTCCTGCCTCAAAAATTTGGGTAACCGATGATATTGACGGAAGATTCTCGCTGAATAAAAATGCGCTGCCAACTGATTCCCATGGCAACCTATCCGGTATGTATGCATATTTATCTGTTCAGACCTCAATTAATCTCTATATCGTTTCCGGCGGATATCAAGTCTATGCGGGAATGGGCGCATTCTNNAGCAGCGGCGGATTCGGCGTAGTCGGAAACGTCGGAGTGCAAATTTGGGGAGAAATACTTGGTGGACTTATCAGTGCATCTGCCTGGGGTGATCTCCAATTGCTTGCCGGACTTCCACCCGCATTTCAGGGAAGTTTAGGGCTGGAAGCGTGCGCTGCCTGGATATTCTGCGGAAGCGTCACCGTTCACGGAGGCTATAACCACATTGACGGATTTTATCTGAATTAATTTTCGAAGGAGAAAACCCATGAAAAGAAATATTCAGATCTTCGAAGCGAGTTATATCCAGGGATGTCATTGCGGGGAGGACTTTAGTCCGACGAGGCAATCTCAAAACTTGAAGACAGGCAGTAAACTCCGAGATTTAAGATTGCCACAAAAGGCTAAAGCCTTTCTCGCAATGACATTGCTGATAATCTTTGTTCAGCAAAAATCCAATGCGCAGCATCTCGATGCGTATACCAAGCCGATGCCAGGCATCTATGTTTATCTGACATGGGGACCTGATACGAGTTCCTCTACTCCGTACCGGTACAATATTTATCGTAAACTCGCCTCAGCGGCAAGTTTTCCTGCATCGCCACTCAATAGTTCTCCGATAGCCCTGCAAACAAACTGCACACAGTTCAAAGCGGTAATTCCCTCCGGATCCGACGATTGGAATTTGCTTTCCAATGCCTTTGCCGATTCGGTGACGCATACAAAACTTGCAAATGTTTGCGATGTTGCGAATTATGTTTATGAAACATCGAACTGGTACCGACTAATGCTTTTTAACCGTTCGAAGAAAAATGTCGGCATTGTATCAGGGTTCGGCTACCAGGATAATGCTGTTGTGAATGGAACGCAATATACATACAGGATCCGCCGCGTAAATATTTCGAATGTCGAACTTCCTGCAAGTACCGGCGATGAAGTAACAATTACTGCAGGAAGTCCCGACCCGATTCCTGTCCCTGCAAATGTTCGACTTGTAATCGGCGATGCAAAAATTCAAGTGCTTTGGAATAAACCTTCCGATCCTCGTTACGGAGCATTCAATGTGTTCCGTTCAGGCCCGATGCCATTCCGCCGCTTGAATGCAAGCGATATTAGCATTGATATTACACGCGATCTTGACAGCGATGCCGTCTCCCCTTCTCCTGCAAATGGCTTCACCGATTACGAACAATGGGATTCATCAGGACATGTGCAGCCGCGATCGATTCCCGGAATTGCAGGCACATTCAGCGGACCGGCGAATGGAACGATATGCCAATATAAAGTGCAGTTCAAAGATATTCTCGGAAATGTAAGTGCATTCTCTTCTCCGATTGTTAGCAGTACACCTGTCGATAAAACGCCACCGGGCATTCCGAATGCTATTGTAGTAACGGCAAGCGAGGCAACAAGCAGCATCGAGATCAAATGGCCCAAGATCAGCCATGATGCACAAGGACATGACGAGCATGTTACAGGATATAAAGTCTTCCGTTATTCTTCAGGCGAAAATCCTGCGTCAGCAAATACTCAGATCGGAGGAATAATATCGGAACCTGGAGATTCCACAATATTCAGAAGCGTTACGGATAACTCTTCAGGACTGCGTAACCCATGCGCCGATTCGACACATTGGTACCGTGTTCTTGCCATCGATGCCGCCGGCAATAATTCACCCCGTTCGGTTGCAGTAAGTGCGATGCTTCGCGATACGACAAAACCAAGAGATGTGAAAGGCACGAAGGCAACAGGTTTCGATGATTATATACAGGTTCTGTGGAAACCGAACACTGATTGCAACATTGATCAGTATCTTATCTATCGTGCAATGTGCGATTACGGTGATTGGCTGCCATGCGACACGCCACGGAAGGCGAATACTCCCGGAATGTTCAATAATAATGCCGGAGGGTTGAATAGTAATGCCGCTAATTATGAAAAAAAGGGGCCGAAGTTGCCAAAGGATTGCGGCGGACCGTTTGTCCTCGTCGGAACACTTACGCATTCCGAAGCAAAATCCCGCGCATCGAGTCATGGCGGACTTGCATACTTTGATGATCATACCGTACCCGCAGGTTCGCCGATCTGTTACGCATATTTAGTGAAGGCACAAGATCTTTCGGGAAATATCAGCGGCACATTTCCAGTTCCGACTCGCCCGCAAGAGATTGTTGTCTGCGAAAGATTACGCGACCGGACTCCGCCGCCGCCCGGAATTATAGCGGGTCTTTTCTCTCGTGACAGCGCGATCCGAATTGATTTTATCGGACAGCCGATTCAGGATATTGCCGCCTATCATATTTATCGTTCCGATAGCGCACACGGAACATACACGTGGGTCGGAGGCATGACAGTCGAACCGCCGCCGATGGTCGGACATATTCTTACGCATCCCTATCATCCACCTTCTCTGGTCGGCTGCGATTCGATCCCGCTTGTGAGCAATCCGTATATGAGCGCCGGAACATTCATCGATCACCAAGTCGAGCGAAAGAAAATTTACTGGTATAAAGTACTCGGTATCGATCAAAGCGGGAATGAATCACCCATCGATAGCGCCGTCGAGATGAGTACATTTACCTTCGCAAGTAACCGCGAAGCGCCGCCAACGTTATCATCCATCAGTTCCGTCGAAGGTCCCTGCGCTCTGCATCTGTCCTGGACTCCAATGTACGATTCGACGACGATGATGGGATTTGTCGTTTTCAGATCGACAAATTCGAACGGACCGTATTTTCAACTTGAAAATATCGTGAAGGATAATTCCTTCAGCGACAATTCGGTAGCAAGAGGTACAACATATTGGTACCGGATTTCTTTAATGAAGAGTGATGGATTGATGACGCAGCTTTCCACACCAAAAAGTTCTATGCATCCATAGGAGGATATATAATGAAACGATTGTATTCTATTATTTTTTGTACCTCACTTTTTCTACTTTGTTCCAAGGTGCTGGCCCAGCCTGCACCGCAAACACTTGGCTGGTCTTTCGTGAATTTTACGACGCCTGTCTTTAGCTGGGATATTTACCGTAATTCTATGTTCGGTATTCCACCCGATTCAAGCGGCGTGACTGCTCCCTTCGATCTGCTATTCTATAATGGAGCCTTTAAGACAGCGCTCAGTGCCAATGGCAATTGCTACGGGCTATCGCTGATGAGTTTGGTGATGAATAAAGATGGAGGTCAGCTCGGATATTGCTGCCCGACAAATTTTTACGGAGGGTCGGGAACAACCGGACCTACTGATCCGAAACTGGGGCGCGCAATTAATATTATGCACGGTCATCAGGTAACGCTTGCCTGCATTCAAAGTTTTTTTGATCAAGTTGTAAGCGGTCATTCCCAGCTTGCGCATTTCGGAAAAGATATTATCAAAGCGACTATCGATAAAGAAGGACCATGCATTGTCAGCATAACAAAATCTTTCAGTCCCTCCGATGGCGGTCATTCTCTTATTGCGTATGAAGTTCAGGATCTTGGCGGCGGGGACTTTCATATAATGGTTGTCGATCCCAATAGAATCTGGGCGGATTCTCTCAAACTTGATCAACGCGAATTCTATACTAACGGCAGAAACTACATCGACGTTAATGGAGACAACTGGAGCTATAAAATGGCAAAGACAAACGGAAGCGCCTCGGTTTATGATCTGTGGCAAAGCGGCAGTCACGGGCATTTGACGGGCTTGCCCGTATCCATTGCCGGTCCAACTGGACGCGTACCTTCTTCTCTGGGTCTTGCTATAGGCGAACTCCTGGCAAAATTTTTCATATCCGATCTTGAAGGAGGCTCGGGAGGAACAATCACTCAAATTCGGAACTCCGAAGGGAAATGTCTGTTCAAGCCGGGAGTTCAGGATATAGATTGGGATCAAGCCACAGGTTTGCGAAGCATGGTCCCGTTCTTCCCCTCTGATGCTATCGGACAAAATACGAAATTCCCATTTGAGTTATATTTCAATATGGGAGCAATGCCGAATGCCGAAATAGATTTTAAAACCGGCACGAAAGGATCGTTCGTGGCGACAGGAGATAATACCGGATATATTAAGGTAACATGCCGTGATGCCAATGCTTCTGCAAGAATTTCTGTCTCTGGCGTCGGAACATCTTCTCCGTCGCTCATAATAAAAAAAGTTTCACAACTGATGATCTGTGACATTGATATTCTCATTGCAACCAAGCAGGGAGAGATCAACCGGATTTTTACATTGAAAGATGTCGAGATTCTTCCGGGAGAATCTTCTCAATTAGAATTTGCTGTAACGGGTGCAAGAGATGTTTCCATCATAGGCAATTCTCGGAAAAGTTCTTTACTAACGATCACTCAGCAAGCATTGGATCACGAGAAAGAATTTTCAACGGAGGCTATTTCCATTACTCCATCAAACGGGTCTTTTTGGAGTGAAGAGCAATGGGAGTATTTGAAGAAAACTCAGCCAATAAGGCTAACAGGAAAATAATATTTTATCCGTTCCCGACAGCAGAAAGTGGTACCATATTAGGAATTGTCGGCATAATGATACTTGCATCCACGCTTTGATGCAATCTTTCGGAATGAAGAACTGATGCGGGATATTCCCCTTCCTTAAATTCTCCATACGTATTATAAAGCGTATCTCTTTCAACCGGAGTAAATCCTGCATCGCGGATAAGATCTACCATCTCTTTTATCGTTGTCGTATGCACAAAATTTGCAGAGGCATGGACGTTTTCTTCTTCGAGCGTACCGCCGAAATCATCGGCGCCGAAATGCAGCGCCATTTGTCCCGTCTTCTTCCCTTCGGAGAACCAGCTTGCCTGAATATGTGGGAAGTTGTCGAGAAATATTCGAGCAATGGCAATCATTTGTAGATAACGAGTTCCCGTAGCATACGTCGGAATAATTTTTTCGA
>PLXB01000167.1 GCA_003151215.1 Ignavibacteriota bacterium | reverse complement strand
TTACGATGAGGATTATCATATGATGCAGCCATGGGTGAAGGACTTCCCTATCGATGCTCAGGATAATAATCCGATGAAAAGAGTATGGTTTTCGGAATAAGGTTTTTCGCTTGATATTTATGGTGACCGGATAGCTGCCCAAACAAGTTAATGAAAATTACTTCTGTCCCACTAACCACATCTCCTCGCCAAAATCCGAGTCAGCGGTATTCGAACTGCTATAAATAAGTCCGATACCTCGAGCAAACCATTTCACCGTTGAATCGCTTTTTGAAGTATAGACGATTNNATCATATATTTTTCCATCAGGCATTTTCATCTGCACACCGCGGCGGGTAACCCTTGCAGTATAGAGGAAACCGTTATAATAACTTCCATTTGAGCTATGGAATTTCCATGTCTGACCGACTGTAAGAGGAGTTTTCAGATCGAGCCAGAATTTATCGGTACCATTACAAGAAACTTTGCCAAGTGTATATGCTTCACTGTCGTTCATGGCATAGTAATAACTATTGAGGTAGAGATTTGTCTTTGTCAGATCGGTAGAATAGCAAGCCTGATTCCCGATCATTAATCCCGAAGCATCATTTCCTTGCATCGTCATGAGTAATGTATCAGCACCTGTTGAGGATTTACGGCAATAAGCATAAGATACACCGATACTTCTAAGAGGCAGGTAGTAATCCTCAACATGCATTACCGGCTGTGGTTGCTGAATAGTATCTACGATGCTATTGCATCCGATCGCAGTGAGGGCAATGGCAACCAGAGAAGAACTGATAAAGTATTTCATAAATATGTTCTCCTTCTTAGAATCGATAAAGAAGTCCGTAATGTAATCTGCCGTTAAGCGTATTATGAATATCAACTCCATCAAGCATCACCGGTATCATTCCTGCAGACTCAGAGGCAAGTATCTCCTGTGAAGTAAGTGCATTTGAATGAATGCGCGAAAGAGCGAAAGCCACATCGAAGATAAAAGTCTCGGAAACCGGAATACGAATACCGGCTTCGGCTCCGAGGCTGTAACCATTGGGGATAAAACCTCCGTCAATCGCGAACTCCAGTGTAAATGGAGCAACAAAGAAAAGCGGCACCAGTTGCGAAAGATATAGCTCCTCACTGAAACTGCGCTTCGTCTCGATGCCGCGTTTCAAAACTTCCACCCCTCCTTCTTGTTGGGTGGTCAGGTTGCCAAGTTGTTGATACAAACCCGAGCCAAGACGAAAGCCGATCAAATTATTTTCGGTAATATGATACGCAAAGCTTAGTCGTTGGTCGGCAAAAGGTTTGATCGGCGCAGCATCGGCAGGATAGGTAAATCCACTTGATGTCTGCAAACTTGCCTCGAAAAGCGAACGTGATTCCGGAGGCTTTTCTTTCAGATCAAACGGCGAATGTCTTTCTCCGATATTATCAGAATGAATATCTTCTTCACGAACTATCGTCGGCTTAATATTTTGTAAAGCCACCTCGGCAGATTCTCCGACATTACTAACATTCCTATTCACATTTGAAGAATTTATATTGAGATCATTTGATAATTTAACCACTTCTTTGTTTGCACACACTTCAGAATTTATGGACGTGCGTTCACTAAAAGAGGAAGCAACCACTTGATGTGTGATATTTTTACTCGGCGAATTTACTAAAGCTGTCATAGATGCTGCAACCGGTAGCAAAGATTTCTGCAGAATATTTTGCAAACCAGACGCTGTTAGCGCAGATGAACTGTTGGATAATAATAATTTCGGAACAAAATATCCTAAACTTCCTGAAATAACAATGAGAGCTGCTACTGCAGCGATCACCATACGCCGCGAAAAAACGAAGACGTGTTTTTCATATATCGGTTTTTCTGCAAGAGCTTCGATGCGGGAGAAAAGCGAGGACTCAACTTCAGGACTGACCATGACGGAGCGAGTTGCCTCATGGGCAAGTTCGCGGAGCATTTCATGTTCACGGAAAAGATGTCTGATCTCGGGCGAAATACTCGTCAAATGCAAAAGCTCGGCGCTATCGGCTTCGGAAAGTCCGCCTTCAAAAAAAGCAATGATCTTATCTTCTAAACCGCTGGTCATAATACAACTAAAAACTTTTTGCCTTCCTCTGTAATATTTTTTTTCTCTGCAACTACAGGTATTTCTTTGGGGAGGACTTGCTTCTCTATTTTTGCTAACCTGCTCTTAAAGTGAGGAGAAAGTATTTGCCGAAGCATTTTCTTCGCACGTGCGATACGGACTTTCACATTCGTCACAGATGCTCCGGTGAGTTCGGCCACTTCTTCGCATGTAAATCCTTCTATTTCGCGCTGGATAAATGCATCCCTATATATCGGAGCGATCTTCCGGAAAGCCAATTGAAATATCTCTTCCGGAATTTCCTGGTCAATCCCTTCGAGAGCAAGTTCTTTGCGGTCGGAATATCCTTCATGCAGATGAACCGTATCGTCGAGATAAATGAATTCCGGGGTGAACTTTGATTCGCGCACGAAGTTCAGACATACCGATCTTGCAATAAGCAACAGCCAATTTTTCAAAGCTCGCGACTCACGAAGCTGCTCGCGCCGTTCGTAGATGCGAATGAATACTTCCTGAAACGCATCGTCTGCCTTCGTTTTATTGCCTGTCACATACAGGCAATAGGAATAAATGCGTTCGCGATATTTATTATAGACGTATTTAAACGCCTTCAGATCGCCGGCAATAAATGCCTCGATGATCTTCTGCTCAGATACGTCGCTATCAAGCGCGACGATTCCTAAGTCCGGTTCGCGATATGGTGGTTTCTGATATTCCGGCAAAATGCTCCTGCAGGATAATTGCCTGTCTTTAAAGACACATTTTGAGGGGTTATGGTTACAAATTGGTCATAAAATCTTGTTTTAACACTGATTTTAGTATATTTTAAAGAGATATTATGAAGAATAGAATCTAACGAATTCTTCACTCCATCAAAAGCGTTTGCATAGTACCCATATTTTGAATTTGGGTTTCGATCATGAAACATCTCATTCGTATAATTCTTTTCTTCGGAGCACTTAGTCTCTGCATTTCTTCCAGCTATCCCCAAACCAAACAGCGCGTACATGTCATCGAGATTTCCGGCGAAGTCGATCTTGGCATGGCATCGTATGTCGAACATGCTGCTGCGGCGGCGGAGAGGGAGAATGCCGTCATCCTACTCCATGTCAATACATTTGGCGGCAGAGTAGATGCGGCAACGCGGATTCGGGATGCGGTCTTTAATGCGAAAGTGCCGCTTACGATTGCCTTCGTGGATAAGCGTGCCATTTCGGCAGGCTCGTTGATCACGCTTGCTGCAAAGAAGATCGCTATGGCTCCTGGCGCAACGATAGGCGCAACGACTCCGGTAGACCAAGAGGGTACAAAAGCTCCGGAGAAATATGTCAGCTATATGCGNNTGGATAGCATGAACGGGTTTTATCTTGCGAAAGGCAAACTTCTCACTCTGACAACTGAAGACGCGAGAAAAGTAAAATACATGGATGCCGACGCGAATTCGATTGATGATGCGCTGAAAGCATTCGGCGTACAAAATGCAGAGATCACAACTGCATCGGAAAACATCAGCGATAAACTTGTCAGGTTTCTCACGCTCCCTTTTGTCAGTTCGTTGCTTATCATGATCGGATTAGCGGGACTTTTCTATTCGATCAAGACCGGGCATTTCGGATTGGTGACGCTGATATCGGTCATCTCCCTCATTCTCTTTTTCGGCGGACAGTATATCACGCAAGTTGCGCCGGTGATCGCAATTCTCCTCTTCATAGCAGGTGTGATTTTGTTCTTGCTCGAGTTGACTCCGATTCCAACGTTTGGCTTAGGTGCAGTTTTGGGAATCATCGGAATTTTTCTGGGTGTATTCCTTGCTCTTGCCGGAGATATTTCAACACTTACTCCAGATAGGTTAAAAGAATCGACAGTAACGCTTGCAACAGCTATGATCGGACTTTTCATTATTGTAGGTTTGATCTTCAAATACGCTCCGGGCTGGCCCTGGCTGAAAAAATTCGTAAACCAAACCATTTCTCCGAGTATGAGTCATATCGTTGCGGAAAAAAAACTTCTCATCGGCAAAGAAGGTGTTGCTATCACTCCACTCCGCCCCGCAGGAACCGCACTTATTGATGATAAGAAAGTGGATGTTGTAACCGAGGGCGAATTTATCCTGCCGGGAACGAGCATTATCGTCACAGATACTCCGGCGAATAAAGTGCTTGTGAAATCACTTCATGCACAGGAGAAGGAAAAGGAACATAAGAAAGACGGCGATCTTCAATTACGAATTAGAAATTACGA
>PLXB01000257.1 GCA_003151215.1 Ignavibacteriota bacterium | reverse complement strand
ACAATTATCGTCACAGATTCAAGCAATATCGGCAACCCTGTTTCGTATCCTGTATTCGATATTGGCGCACCGGTATTCAGGTTCAGCATTAAACGAACGATACTTTCAAGCTGCTTATACGTAAAGCTTCAGGATTTTGCAAAAAACCAATCCTACTATGCTCTCTGTCCTGCATCGCCGAATTCCAGCGGAGCGTCGAATGAAATATTAAATTATAATATTACGCCTTTACTTTTGGAACAGCTATCGGCGCATGAGGTATATCCGATAGAGATATACCCATCTCCGGCGAAATATGGACAGCCTGTTAATATTAATTTCAGGAATTCACTCCCTGAAACTATAGGCGTGCAAGTGCTCGACGAAGCAGGAAATATTGTGACGGAACTGCAGAAAAAGGAATTGATGGGAAGCGGACCCCATACATTGACTTATAATTCAGATAAATATGTCGCCGGTAATTTTTTCTTGCGATTCACGGCTTATTCTCAAAATGATCAAGTCATCTATAGACAGGATGAGCATTTTGTCGTTGCACACTGATCTACATCTCTTAAATACGAAAACTCGTTTGAACAAAGAACAATTTTTTATTCTTATAGCTTTATTTTTCTCGCTCCTTGCAGCAGAAAATATATTTGCGCAGAAGGCTCCGGTCGATTATCGAAAACCTAATTTTTCAGAGTCGCGGGGAAAGGATTTTTGGGTTTGCTTCCCGCAGAACGCTAAGAATGAGTTTAATGCCGGATTGAATTTTAAACTCTTCATCACAGGTGATAAAGAAACAAGGGGCACGGTCTCAATTCCAGGATTAGGAGTAACCAAAACTTTTTTTCTGAATCCGAACGAGATCGTCGCAGTAGATATAGATACGATCTCGCAGGTATTTGGCAGCGATCAGATCCAAAAACTCGGTGTGCATCTTGTCGCCGATAATCCCGTTGCTGTTTACGGACTCTCCAATAGGAAAGCAAGTACCGATACCTATCTTGCATATCCGACAAATGTGCTGGGTACATCATATCGTGGCGCCTGTTACTACCCGCTTTCAGGAACAGAGGACGCATTTACTTCTCAAGTAACATTTGTTGCCACTGAGGATAATACAAATGTAACGGTCACTCTTTCGGCAAATACGAAAGGCGGGCGGAGCGCAGGAGAAACTTTTAGTGTCGCGATGCAGCAAGGCGATGTCTATCAGATGCAAGGCACGACGACACGTGGGGCAACCAAGAGTGATCTGACCGGAACACTCGTTACATCGAATAAGCCGATCGCTTTTTTTTCAGGTCATATTTGTGCTCAAGTTCCGCCTAATGTGAATTTCTGCGACATTCTTCTTGAGGAAGAGCCGCCTGTCCCAAGCTGGGGNNCGCCGAATGTAAATTTCTGTAACCAGCTTATTGAAGAAGAGCCGCCGATCCCAAGCTGGGGAAGGCAATTTTACGTCGGAAGATTCGAAGGAAAAATAGAATATGTAGTCCGCGTAATATCGAGCGAACCGGGTACACAAGTCTTTGTCAATAACCGTCTGGTTGGCAAACTTGAAAATGCAGGTGATTTCTACGAGAATAATCACTTGATTGAGAACTCTCTCATCACGACAAATAAGCCATGCCTTGTCGCTGAGTATGCACAAAGTTCGGATGCGGATTCGGTAAAGATCGGTGACCCTTTTATGCTTTTTATCACGCCGACCGAGCAGTTCTTGAAGTACTATAGATTCGTGACGCCAATAAATGGTGATTGGCACCATTATGTTAATCTTGTCGTGCCAAACGACGCTATCAGTACTCTGAAACTTGACGGAAGGCTTATTCCGCCAAAATATTACAAAACGATCGGTATATCCCGTTATTCGATAGCCCAATATGAAATAGGTTATGGATCTCATGCCGTATCGTGTGACTTGCCTTTCGGTTTATATATATATGGTTTCGGAGTTGCCAGTGATAACTATGATTCCTATGGCAATAACGGCGGACAGCTTGTTGAAACAATTCCTGAAATGAAAGATACCGTTCGGCCAAATCTCGAACTCGTATCGGATGATGCAAAAGGACCGCTTGCTCTTATCGCTCGGGATGATAGACTTTTCGATGCCGGGCTTGCAAGTATAACTGTGATCGATAGCAGTAATTTTCGTTCACCTGTTAGTGTACCGAAATTCGATCCAGGTACGCCACAAGTTCCGTTGCTTTTCAAAGTGCGAGATACTGGTACGTGCGGATTCATGAGTTTGCGACTGACCGATGCTGCTGATAATGAATCCTATTGGGTGATTTGCCGAACACAGGTAGGTAACTACTGGGTCTATCAGCTCTTCGAAGGCAAAGGACAAATTTGTCCAAGCTGTAAATCCTGGACGGTACAATTTACAACAACGCCTTCAATGACGATATCCAATGTTACCTTTGAAAGGCCTTCGTACTTTAAAGGTGCAGGTACTTTCGATGATTTTCGCTCGCGACTTTCCGGCGGCTTTGCAGGCAGTTATATTTATCCGTTCAGTAAAAATTTCCAGATAAGTCTCGGCATAGGCTATAGCAGTTTCAATGGAGCGGCAGCAGCGTTGCATACGACGTTTAGTCAGGACTCAATTTACTACGGTGATTCAACCGGTGCAAGAAAATCGAAGGTTGTGGAGGAATTTGTCGCTGATGCTACATTAAGTTATTTATCTATTCATGGCGGAGTCTATCATTATTTCATTCCGGAAAAACTCTATTTATACGCCGGACTTTCAGCGGATATATTGCTGAGCGCAACATATTCCGAAACTGCTGAAATACTTTATCCTGCAACACTCGATTATAATACCGGCGATTCACTACGGAAAAGCNNTTATACTTACAGCAGGGGCCTTTCCTCACGCCACACCTTTCCAGCTTGCTCTCGAACTTTCTCCCGGATTCCAGTTCAAACTCAATAAGAATTTTTCTCTGCTTCTTGGAGCATATATAAACATGCCGCTCTTCGATGCAGTTACTGATCTGAACTGGCATCTATCCACCTTCGGTGCGAGAATCGGGTTACAGTATAGAAATTAGAGTTCAGTAATGGATATCCTATGGGGTGATGTAGTTAAGCTATGAATAATTTCATAGAATTAAATACTCAT
>PLXB01000247.1 GCA_003151215.1 Ignavibacteriota bacterium | reverse complement strand
GGACGCTCACTGATGATATGACAGGCGCAAAATTCCGGGGCATCACCCGTATCGTTCATTAGCATGGAAGAGATATCTAAAGGTACATTAATACCAGTCCTCCCCGCAATAACATAGCGGGCATTTGTCTGCTCCTGCCCCGTTCGTCTGTCGAAATAGGAGACGGTAATATGATTATTATCTGAGTAGCTCGAAACCAATGCATATGCGCCGTAATATGCGACGACTCCCGGATGCGCAACCTTATTGTAGCTTGGAAACATAAAGCCGAGGAAAAAATCCTTTCCGTNNATGATCAGAACAAATGCTTTTGAAAAATTTTTCATACTGTTTTTATAGAACGCAGAGATTTTTTGATCCCGGTCTTCTTGACGAGAACTCATGAGAATGAGTAAAGTTACAGAATAAAGTAAAAAAAGTGAAAAGCGCTCTTTTGAACGATAATTCCTGTCTATAAAGACTTCCGAATTGGGATTTTTTTACACCTGAGAGAGAACCGCTTCTTTTTTTGGGAGATGCAGCACAGAGCTTTTGCCCGCTATAATACAATATCAACATTACGCAGGCGAAAGCCTGCGCAATCGCAGTTGAATCTTAGTTATTCTTTTCCGTTCTTCCTGAATTCGCCGATCAAGTCCCGCACAACGCCAACGCCTTTGACGATCGTGCCGACAATTCCGGTGGAAGTTCTTCTGACGGCATTAAGGGGCATTTCGATGGTTTGAACGACGCTGTCTTTAATACGCTCANNACTCTACGGTTTCGTAGATCGCTTCGACGCGCGGTGCTAAACCCTCAGTAATTCCCGAAACATGCTTGGTAATATCGGCAATATTAACGAGGATAGGAACTGAGTGAGTGCGAATGATCGCAACGTCAGTTGTCATCTGGTTAATATCGCTTTTAATACCATCCAAAATAACTTTCGAATCGGCAAAAAATACATTCGCCGTATTCAGAGTACGGACGGCAGTAGCAATGAACCAGAGAAGCGCCACAAGGACGATAGCTCCGAGGATGTAGAGAACGATATCCATAATGCGAAAAGAATTAGTGAATTAACGAAGTATCTTTATCTATCATCCTGAGTCAGTAAAAGCGGACTCAGGATGATACGCACAGATCTGCTTTAGCCGCCTGTTACGCGCGAACGAGCTTCGTTAATAATGCGGTCTGCTTCGTGAATGAGTCCTTCGGCTTTTTTATATGCTTCCTGGACAAGTTCATCGCCGGCCTCCATCCCATCATGAATCAGATCCTCTCCCGATTCTTTGGCATGCTTTATAAGGGCAGTAAAACGGGATGAAAGATCCTCAAAGGTATCGGAAATATCTTCACGGAATTTTTTCCCTTTTTTCGGAGCATAGAGCAAAGCAACGGTAGCTCCGACCGCTCCGCCAACCATTGCGCCAATCATGAATGACTGAACCACACTGCTCGAGTTAGATTTATACATTGACATTGGTTTTTCGTGTAAATATAGTAAAATTTGGAACACTAAATTGGGGAAGCTCGTGCCAAGTCCTGAGGAGTTATGGGTTTAAAACGAAAAAGAAGTACGGAAGAATTCCCTCTTCAACGAAGCGCTCCGTTCTCGATGGCTTCGCCCACCCTGCATATTTGTTTATATTCGCAGTAAGTACATACTTTTGCAGTATTTTCTTCAGTGACAAGCGGAAAGCTACCCTGCGTAATGCCCTCGACATAATTTTTGGCAAAGCCGATCGTGGCTTCGATAATTTCTTGTAATGCTTCAGGAGTCTCGACTTCGCTGCGCAATGTGCCCCCTCGCTTATGGCCTTCGAATGCTTTGCCGGCAAATTCATGTATACCAAGGGCAAGCTGTTGTTTCGATTCTTTTCTGAGGAGCGAATGGTAAATTCCGGCTACACCTCGCATTGATTCATCTCCGAGATGGGCACGAAGCAAGTCCTCGGCAATGCGAAGATAGAGCGGAAGCTGTAAACTCATTCCGCTTGCGATCTCTTTATGGGTTGCACTTTTGCCTGATTTATAATCGATGACCGAAAATATTCCGGTGGCTGTATCCATATCGATCCGATCGATCTTTCCGCGAAATTTCATTCCGTCGATTTCGACATGGCCCTCTTTATATAACAGTGAATCGCGTTTCTCTTCGCCTGCTTTGATGCCAAAGGTCGTTTCAAAAAAGCTTAGTTCGGTGATAAACGACGCATATTTTCTTTCTGTCTCAATAAATTTCTGCAGTATTCCGACCCCCGGTTCGGGTGGTTCGAAAACCGTTTCTTTATCGAGTCGCCAAAACGGATGATTCCTCCCATACGTACCGGATTCCTTTTGCGAAGAGAGAATTTCCATAGTGATCTTATGAAAATCTTCATCGCTTAATAAACGAATATCTTCTTTGCGTTCGCGCAAGCCGCTTAATATCTGGTAGAGTGTTTCATGCAATATCGTCCCGCGCTCCGCTCCGCTCAACCCTTCCTCGGATTCACTTTGCATCCCCGATTCCAAACGAAGAATATACTTTGAGAAGAATTTGAATGGGCAGACAGCATATGTTTCAAGTTGTGATATGGAATAGACATGGTCCCGGTATGCATGAAGCTCTTCTTTCTCCGCATCTGTCAACATATCAAAAGGGAGAATTCCTGAATATTCCGTGAACGCACTTTTGCTTCTTTTGCTTTCAACAAACACTGAATGCGGGATCTGCACTTGCAGTGTTTCCAGTGAATTTTCATTTAACCCGTTTTTTTTGGCGATCGAAATTGCCTCGCCTGAAATGTTCTTCGCAGTGCCGGCATAACGAAAGAATTCATTAGGAGAATATATTTTCCTGTCTTGTTCGTCAGTCGGAATCTCTGAAAACGAAACAACTTCTTCCAATGCATCTGCAAATTGCGAACGCATGATCTCGCTTTTTTTATCCTCAGAGCCGGTATGCCATAGGATATACACTTCCTTGCGAAATGTGCAGAGTGTTTGATAAAAAAGATACCGCTGTTCGATCAACTTCTCATCTTCGCTTGACTGATGCTCTTTGAGATTAAAAAGTGCGGGAGAATAGATCTCGGGAAAAATTCCGTCATTGAGTCCGATGAGGAAGAGATAGTCAAACTCATAACCGATCGTCTGCTCGAACGAAGTAACGATCACTCCCCGCCCGGGTTCTGCTCGCGGCGCGAAACGCGTCCTCAATGCCGCAATGCGGATGCGCTCCGAATAGAAGGAAAGGGGAAGTGATTTATTCTCCAACCCAAGCTGCGAACAAATATCAAGAAGTTCTTCGAGCAATGTCGTGAATGCCCGATAACTTCTCGTGTCATATTCCAAGGTATCAGCTTCGATCATCACGCCGCTTGAAGCAAGAAGCTGTCCGATAACTTTATACTCATTGATGATATCCAACATTGTAATATGAAACTCCCGAGGGGTTTTATTCCCCTTTAGACGCCGCACTAATGCCTCTACTACTTCGATATCTCCTTTGGCACGTTCGAGATGAATAATCTTCTCTTCCGATTTACGTTGATCGAAATCATCGAGAGAAGATTCTCTTTCTGCTTGCAAGTCTTCAAGATGAATTGTAATTTCATCATGCCATGATGAAGAGCCTTGAAGAAGGCGGTAGTCCGTAATGACTTCATAAAGATTCGCGGAGTCGATTCGTTCGTTGTTCTTACCTGGTATCATCATATACGGAGACGACAACAATCGCAGGAGTAACCGTCGATTGAAATTAAATTCCGCAAGATCAAAAAGGGCGTTAAAAGCCAGATAGAGCGGTGACCGATCAAGCCGCGCGCGGTCGGTTATATTGACCGGGATGCCATACTCCCGGAAAATTTCACGCGCAAGTGGTGCGTAATCATCCTGCCTGTAGCTTGCAATACATATTCGCGATAGCTCTATCGGTTCTTTCGCATGTGCAACAAGTTCTTTTATCCTCTTCGCAGCGAAACGAATCTCATCCTTCATTGTTGCCGCCGCGTAAGAATAAATTCGAACTGATGTATGGGGTAAGTTATGAGCTTGCGAATAAAAAAAAGATCTGCGAAGATTTTTTTGAAAAGTATCGACCCCTGTTGAAATTTTATTTTCTCCTTGCTGCGGAGATAGGAAGGCGAATCCATCGTCTTGCGCCTGATGGACTAATCGTCCTTGCAAAGCAAAAAGCGACTCATTGTTTTCCTCATAATCAACTCCAAACGTTAAACGAATTTCTTCAAGACGAGAAAGCGCAAAAAGAATCTGGCGCGCTGGTTCATGGATGCGAATGAAAGAGCCGATGAAGATATCTGTTACACCGCGAAAAAGACCGGAGAGTACTTTTTTTATCTTCGTTTGTTGTCCTTCGCTGATGATCTCGGATGGCAATTCAAAATGATCGGTTATAATCGAGTATTGACCACTTTTGTCGGTAAAATCGGTGCCAAGTTTTCTCTCATACGCTCCATAGATCGCAGCAAGATCGTGCGAACGTCGAAGTGAGGAGCGATCAGCGATCATACGGGCGGAATCGGACTCGGCACGTGTAGTATCATCAGCAAGTTTTTTCGGTGTGATCCCTCTTTCTTTTAAGCCGACAATGCCTGCAACCAGACGTTCGAAAGTGCCTCGATGTATCGGAAGTTTAGGTCCGGGGTCGGAATCACCTTCAAAATAATGGAGTGCATTTTGTCGAAGCAGGTCTTTCAGAGCGAGTTCGACAAAGACCGCTGACTCCGCATCAGAAAGAACACGGATAGACGGTTTTATAATGTGAGCCAACCGAGCGACAAAATCATCGAGAGAAATAATATTCGGAAGAGTTATTGCCCGGGGGGAGCAAAGCTCTGTAATCCAATTAAGTAACTCTCGCGCAGCAGCGCCTGTGGGCACAATATAGAGATAACTTTTCGTATCGCCGTTTTTTGCACGGCGCGAGATCTCTTCCTCAAAAGAACTAAATCCGGATACGTTATTATCGCGTGCAAGAAAATACATTTCTAATTACGCCACAGCGTTACAAATTTCTTTTTTGATTTCAGCCATGTTATTCCGTAGAGCAAAT
This sequence comes from Ignavibacteriota bacterium, assembly GCA_003151215.1. The sequence goes on along the minus strand of PLXB01000247.1, from coordinate 339 downwards.
CGCGCCCGGCATACACTGCAAAGACTCGATGCACAGAAGCAATGAATTCCTTCGATTCTTCTGAACCAGGCTTAATATCAATAGGGAGAACACGTTTAAATAATGTGTTAAGATCCTCCCCGTCGCTCATGGTAAAATTCTGATCCGAGAAAAAAACTTTCATAATTCTTTGTAAGCGAAACCATTTCACCGTATCTGAAAGCATATCTTTCGGATCGAAGAAATCATTTGCTTTCCAAGAATGCTGATAAAGAATTTTCATACCGGCATATATTGCAAATCGAACTTTTATTTCACGAATCTGATGCCCCTTGGTTGTTTCTATCTGCAGAACTTCAG
>PLXB01000066.1 GCA_003151215.1 Ignavibacteriota bacterium | reverse complement strand
CTTGTATCTGCCTTTGGAGTTATTGTTTCCGTAAAGCTTTAAAGCTGCTTTTGTATCGCTTTCTATCTCTTCAGTCAGTAATATATCATAGAAGCCCTGAACTTTGGAATCATCGTTGGATAACTTTTGAAAATCCAATGGCAGATTGGTAACAGATTCATAATTTCGGAGTATTCTGACAATATCACGAAGTTCTTCTATTCTCATAATATAAATATCACATATAACCTATTTATTATAAGAGGTTAGTAGGAATGAAGGTTCCTCGGTAGAAATTATATTATTATATAAAACAGTATTCTTAAATCTGACTTTTGTAGGGTTTTTCTTCACAATATTCTGTCCCTCCGGTAGCATCTTTGTATATCGTTTCCGCTGCTTACAATTTAATACTAACACACCATGAAAATATTAATCGGCATTGTATTATGTTTTTCTCTGATTTCGTGTGAGCATATCTCTGCTCCTACGGAAAATCAACACAGTTCTTTTCATCTACGTCAGGATTCTTACCCGATTTCCGACTCTTTGTTCTTTCTATTGAACGCTACACCAGTCGATCTCGGCGTGGTAATACTCCGCAATTCCGACAGTACTATAGCATATCTCAGCGTACCTGACTCCGGAACATATAGTGCACATCTTTTAAACACCCCAATCTCTTGTGCCATCAATGGTCAGTCACTGGTTTCTGCTGTACCAATATGGATACAAGTGAATGAGCATACAAGGATCCATGCGACATGGAATGAGAATGTCGTTGTGGTTGATAGAGACGAACAAAACTAAATCAACATCGTGAGTATGAGTGTGCTTCCGATATTTTTCGAATGATAAACCATGACAAGACATATCATCCCGTTTCCGACATGCTTTTCAGAAGCAAATAATAAGCTTCGGACGAGATTCCGTGGTTTAGATAGTGCCACGATTGAAGACGGCGTCCAATACGCAAGAATTGAGTACTGGATGCAGCATATCGACGAACGAATTCACGATGACCGAGAGGCTTTGGGCTGGCTTCTGCATGTTGCGCGTCGCTATCTGTATAAAGAAGTAAACCGGTTGAATAAGCATTGCAACATTTCCTCAGCAATAAATCTTTCGATAGGCATTGATATTGAGCGTCAGTTTATATACAAAGAAATGATTTCTTCATTCGATAAAACGGATTCGGATAAGAGAACCTCAACTCTGATCAGGCATGCAATGGGCTATTCGCTGAAAGAGCTTGCAGAGTCAGAACATATTTCATCTGATGCAATGAGGCAGCGGCATGCCAGAGAACGAATGCAGGCAAAGAAAAAGGAAAAACATTTATTTCATTAGATCAAGGATCTCNNAGAAAAAAGTTTAAATATAAAGGTGTTTCAGTAAATGCTTTTGGTTTACCTGTTTTTGATAATTCAGAAAAGAAAAAAAATATTGTCACTTCTGATGCCTCAAAACGCATTACACAAGCAGGGGTTTGCCTTTGTATGACGATCTTTAGAGATGATTTTGGATAGGGCATTTAGTTATGCCCTGCATTTAACGAAAAGATAATGTAACGAAATCGATTCTCAATTGTCTTTTGTAAAGCATAGATATGTTTCGTTTAAAATCATTCTGTTGCTCAAATGGGATAAATTCCGATATAATTTGAAAAAGGACTAAGGATTCATATAAGCACCGAGTTTAATTCTCGAAATAGAGTACCTCATAGAGTAACGGATTTACTAAAACGATTTGTATCTTTGTAACAGTAATCATTTTTTTCACAAAACATTATTAAGGTCCCATGAAGACTCTAACGTGTATCGTTCTTTTGGTTTTATTTTGCGCAACGGCCTCTTATGCTCAGCCTGATACAACACATCGGGCGCGGCGGGCGGATACCCTGACAAGCTTCTTTGTGGGTTCTTTTGGGCCCTTTAGTAACTGGGATTTTTCGGACTCCGCGAATCACTTTGCTCCGATGTCATCACAGTATGGGCATAGATATACGAATATCGAAGATTCGCTGAGCATGAATGGGGAAGATCGCGGGTTTTGGGATTATCCGGATACAACACACAGCGGACGACCAGCACCACGGGATAGTGTATTAGGAGGTAACCGCGGGCAGTTCTTAGATGAACTCATTATCGAACCTCTGCAGCTATTTACTGCATTTGAGAATGCACAGTATATGCGTTTCGAATTCGAGCGACATACGCAAAGGGTAGATACTTTCGAATATCCCGGCTTCTTAGCGCATTCCGGCTTAACCGGAAAGAACCAAAAAGTGACCGGTGCCAGCTTCCCTCCTTATCTCATAGGAAGTGCTGCGGTCTCCGATACCGCTAATAATGCACTTCAACTTTCAAGCAGTGATTCTGCCGGAGTGTTTGCCGATTCGTTATGGTTTCCGGGTTATCTCGGCTCAATTCTTAATCCGGATGATACAAACAGAAGTTATTTCAAAAAAAATTACACCGGAAAAGAGCTTTCACGCAATATGTTGCTTCGCCTACGAGTTAAAATAAATCAGACCGTTACTGGAACACCTATTCTGTGCATAGTAACACGAACTGAAAAAGCAACCAATGGAACTGTCCTAGTCACTCAGATCGATACTATTAAAGTTGATACAAGTTTCCATCATATCAATA
>PLXB01000047.1 GCA_003151215.1 Ignavibacteriota bacterium | reverse complement strand
CTTATGTTATATTTTCCAGTATTAGGAGTATGAAAAATTCTATCATAGGTATAAAACGCAGAAGAAGTATCTGTACTCAAAATGAGAAGCTGGATATATACTGAATCGGAACCTTGTACATCATACTTTACAGAAAAAGTTTGGCGGGGAAAAATATTTTTAATATTTGCCGGAGGGGATATTATATGTATCATCTGTGAAGGGAGGAGTGTATCGGCAAATGTAGAAAAGTTTTTTCCACCATTGATCTGCCATAGTAACGGGTCTGAGAAATTTGTAGAATCGTAATTCGTGAGTGTTAAACTGTATTGAGAAGTATCTAAAAGTTTATTGCCATTTAAGAAAATGGAAAATGGTTGACTAGGTTTGAACGGATCACCCAAATGATTAAAAAAAATAGCCGAGTTTTGGTATCGCGACTTCGAGGAGTCGAAATGCTGCATGAGTAATGATTCGAAATAACCGTCAAAATAGCCAGATTCGGAAAGGATATATTCGCTCAATAGTGTATTAGCACTACTGGTAGATGCCCGGTAGCGTGTGACAATTTTCGGATTTGGTTCATACGGAGTTGAGCATCCTGAAAGAAAGGAAGCTGAAAAAAAAATAAGTATCAATATAAGGCGCATGAAATTATCTATAAAAGATACAAGAAATAACGCAAAGGGTTATCTTTTGTTTCCTGCACAAGGTGCATTAATTAATCAATAACTTCAAAAAAGAAAAATGTTAACTGTTGACTTTTATCCCTCTATTTCTTCTTGATCACGATCTCTTTTTTCTTTGCGGCTGATTGATAGAATGCTTCGACAACTTGCATTCTGGCAAGCGATTCTTCGCCGCTGGATATGAGGGGGACTATTCCTCGGACGGCATTGATGAAATGGCGGAGTTCATTCTCATATGATTTCTTAAAGAGCGCAACCTGGGAATCTGATTTTGCCGGTGTGAGATTTACAAGATTTCCTGCAACACTTTTAAATACTCTGAGCGGATTAACAAAGGCAGAACCTTTATCACCGAAGACATTGCAATAGAAGAAATCGCCTTCGCGATGGAATGTCCAGCTTGATTCAATGGTAAGTGTTACGTCATTGGCTAATCGAAGAAAAACCGCGCAGGAATCCTCAACTTTTTTTGTGAATTGATGATAGCTTGTGGCGCTGATCGTGGCGACTTCAGGATAGTTCAGCAGCCAGAGGGCCATATCGAGCATAACGATTCCGAGATCGAGGAAGACCCCGCCCCCGGATTTCTCCTTTTGCTGTTGCCATGTTGCTGCGCTTGATTGCTGCTTAAGCCAGCCTGATTTTATGTAAAATATTTTACCAAGTTCGCCATTCTCAATGAAGGATTTTAAGATCAGCGTATCTGGGCGGAATCGGTTATTCATTCCGACCATTAATTTCTTTTCGTACTTGCGAGCTGCATCGACTATCTCTTTCGCCTCTTTTGCTGTGCGGGCAATAGGTTTCTCTACAAGCGTATCTTTCCCGGCCTGCAGGGCGGCAATGGCAGCGCTTTTATGCTGGTCAGTTGATGTGCAGATATCCACTGCATCGATTTCAGAGCCGGTCGGTGAGGAGAGAAGAGCTTCAATACTTTTGAAGGTCTGAGGAATTCCGAAGCGTAATGCAACGGCTTTTGCCTTGCGCTCATCGGGGTCAACGACAGCAACGACATCGACGTCCTGCATTTTTTTCAGGATAGGTAAATGGATAACCTGACCGACATTTCCGCAGCCAACAAGGGCGATTTTGATCTTATTCATATTACAAAAATACGGGGTTTAGCGGCAGCTGCCATTGAATTTGCAAGTATTTTGCGGACGGCGAATTATTCTTAAAAAATTCTGTAACATTTCTGCTAAAAATGGGTTATGTAGAATACCTGAATTGTGCTTCATTTACGGAGATCTTGTCAAATGAAAAAGCTGCTTGTTTTCGTTCTTCTATCCTTCGCTCCGGTAATTGCCGGTGCCCAGGAGATAATAACTCATGAGACCGGACGTCTTATCAATCGCATTGACGGTCAAACCGGCATATCTATTAAACAAACTGAGAGCACCGAGACGTTTGATCGCCGTACAAAACCACTTCTTTTTCAGACAAGTGTGCAGAATGCTAAGTCATTCACGGTTCAATTGCATGCCACTACCGTAACCGGATTTTCCGGAGGAGCACCAGAAATAGCAGGAGATATCTCAACCAGTTCTTTCAATCCGATCAACATGGTTTTCGAAAGAATTCATCTTCATATCGATACCAATGTTGCATCGAGTATTTGTTTATGCAGCTGCTATGCAGATTTTTTAGATACTCTTCCTGCTTCCGAAGCTTGCCAGCTTGGGGGAAATTCAACAGCATGGACTTTTCTCTTCCACCCTCATTCAACCCAATCAATTTCCGGTCGGGATTCAGTTGTTGATTATATTAAGCTCACAGCGCTTACCGGAGATCCGGGAGATACGGTTTCTTTCACACTGACGGGCATTATTATGCCGGCATCGGGGGTTCAGGATAATCAGCCGAAATCCGTTTCATCTAATCCAAAAATTACCGCGATCTACCCGAGTCCGCTTACTCTCGGAAATTCGATCAAAGTG
>PLXB01000040.1 GCA_003151215.1 Ignavibacteriota bacterium | reverse complement strand
CACTCATTGGATACGCCGCTCTCGTCTCTCGGAGGTAGGACGTGGATGGATAACGTCACCGAAGATCCAGAGACCGGAGAGGTGCGGATGCTCGGGGCGAAATCTCATTACTAGTGATTGACATCAAATTTAAATTATTTCGTATCGCGTTATCCACAGATATTTTTGATCGAATGAGCCCCCGGAATATGCTAGGGTGAAATTACGAAGAAAGCGGCTCCAGTCACGAATACCGCTTCTTCGAAACTTATCTTCCGATGAATTCCAACATGAAAACGAAAACCATTACTTCTCGGGTCGGGTTAGACAACCATCGGCTCTAGCGCACATGCAGAGTCTAACTCTGCATCATTAGGGTAACAAGGAGGGAATGTGCATATCCTCCTTCTCAATCTTCATAGGCAAATATGGCAAAGCAATTTCAGATAGGGCTTGATGGGCGCACTCGCGACGGCGACGGTGAAATCCATCGGAAGCGTAGCGATACACTCATCCGCACTATCGAAAACGAATACAACGTTGATCTTGGGGTACGATCCGACATGAAGCTCGGTAATTACCTCAAAGAGAACGGGTACGATTCGCTGACCCAGGCACTTCGGGACCAGTAATGCCCTGAAGGTCTTGCGCAAGACGGAGCCACTGTAATGGGGCGGCTTTGTCCTGTTGCTATACAAAGCTAGAAATCAGGCAGTCGAATGTCTGATACCGTGTCTCATTTTTCGTCCTTAATATAATAACGTAAGATAATAAGAATGAACTCGGAAGTATCGAACAATCGGAAATATAGAGAGGTCAAAAGGCTGGAATTTGAGGGCTTTCTCAAGTCAATCTGTCAATTCGAAGAGTACCCCGAAGAGCACTATCTTTTTGATTTCATAGAAGAGTCTCCCCAAAAATACAAGCGCGTCGAGGGATTCATAAACGAATTTTGTTATTACGTGGCTATAGACCTAGATCGCGGCTACTGCCTGAAGATCTACTCCAGCATAGACAGGGAAGATAGCGTCTCCAGAGATTCTGGCACGGATGCAATACGGGTAGTTGTAGCAAATGCGAATACCGGAGAACCGATCCGATTAGCATTTCCAATAGTTAAACGGATCAAGAATTGGCGAAAAAATATTCACCGCAGGATGTCGGAGGCTATACAAAGCCTTGGTATAAAAACAGCTTGCCCTCTCTGTGATAGTTTATTGCTGCTCCGCAAGAGAGGCTCAGACGAAACAGTATTCCTCGGCTGTTCTGAATACCCTGATTGTAAAGGAAGCCGAGACCTAGTCACTCAACGATAAATCTCTCATTTTCAAAAAATAGCTCCTACTGTCGAGGGCTCGTTATGCCTCCAAAAAATGCGCTAGAATACCCTTATGGTTACTAGAGTCTGGGGTTCTGGCTGTTGACGGCCCGCTCTTGAAAACAAGTATCGGTAGTATGTCGAGGCATACCCTTCCGATGTATTGTTTATACATAAACTTGAGTATCGCCAGGCAACAGGTAGCATGAAGCTCTAATCTGTATGTTAGGAATCATGACTTTGATTTTCAGTTTTTTCGGCAGCCTGGGAGGTCTGCTGTTGGTATACCAATGGATAAATAACAAGGTTCGCTATAAACAAATTTGGCTCGAAAAGATTAATCAACTGGGACCTTCGATGACGATCGGTTTCTTTATCGAAATCCTGGGATCTCCCGTATTCATCAACACGATTGGGAGCTTTAAAGAATATGTATTTGTTCATGATTTATTTTATGCGGACGCAATCGCAGATGCGAATGGACAAGTGATCATGTATTCGGTGACCACGCGACGTCCAGACTTTAATCCAGTACTTAGAGTAAACGAGGCCGGCAACCCGTCTTTGCATGTAACTCTAGCCAAGACATCGTTTGCAAATCTGGGTCTGTCGTCGGGAGAAATCAGAAGCGGTCTAGGAAACCGGCGTGCGTTTTATGTTGAAGAGTATTACTTAGGAAATCCAGGTCTATACCAAACATATGGATTCAGTATTAATGATGCAGGCAGTCCAACAGAGTATGGCGATGCACAGCTTTTGAATTCGGGTATCACAAGTACTGCCGATCCAAGAATCCAAGATTTTAGAAAAGAATCTATTATAAATACTTATACGATAGCAGCGCCGTTTTCCATGAGTATGAGTGAGATCGCCCCTATGCGGCTTGGCGTTGATCAGGATCAGATCCGGACTATGGGTAAATACAGATAGCGGTATGGGATCAATCGCAGAGGTCGTAAAACAAGTAATAGGCGGCCCATCCGATTTCGGCGTCGGGTGGATAATCATCTTACTCGCTGCTCTGATCGGTATCGGGGTTGCAATCTTCAGCGGCTCTAGTTTCATCATCAATAAGTTGTGTGAAAAAAGTCGATTGTTAGAAGTAGTTTCTCGTTTAGATACGGGCGCGCACATTAGCTACTTCATTAGTATGTTGGGCACCCCGGTCTCGATAAATCAAAGCGGAACAGATGAAGAATATATCTTTGTAAATAAGTATTGCTATGTGCAGTCAGTCACGGATCAAAACGGAAAAGTATTGCTCTATTCCGTTACGACGAGGCGTGGCGACTTCAATCCCAGTTTGAGCCTTGATTACACTAAACTCGGTATTCGTTTGGGGAAGACAAGATTCTCTGACGTAGGAACGCCTTGCAGTAGGATATATAACGGTGATCATGGAGCTATCACTTTTTATTCCGAATCTTACTACCATGGACTTGATGCTGGATATCGGACAATTTTTTTCAGCTTCAACCCAAATGGGTATGGGAAAATCGGAATAGTCCCTCGATCTTGGATCATAGGTGGCCATCCCGATGAAGGACAGGATATGGATATGATTGTGAAAAAGTTCCGAGAAGAAACTTTGGTCAACACTTATACCGTCAGTACTTTCATGGGCCCAGATGGGCACAAGGATGTTGATAACCTAACTATTTTTGGTCCGAAAAGTTATCAAGTTAGGGTTTTCAAGAAGCTTTGATACTCTTTTTCGCCCATTCATATCCTTACGAATCAGGGTTCTTACTTCGCAGCTCTTCTATCCGATTGATCTGGTCCCAGTTCATTATCACAAGTCGATCTGTCCCGACGAGAAATCTAACGTTATGATCGTTCACTTTTAGAAGGGAGACGTCCAAGAGCGGAGACAAATCTCCAACCGGATATATGTCTACAATATTCAGTTTTTTGTACATCGCTAACGATTTATTGAAAGCCAAGCAGAAGAAACCGAAAAATACTAGTGCTATCAAGAGTGTAACCTGTATCAATTCGCCTAAAGAGAAGCCTTGGTTGACATATCGCAGGATTTCTGCGATGAGCATCCACATATAGAAAGTTGCGATTACGAAACGATAGACCTTGCGGTTAACAATCATCGACTCTCCTGCTCGTGCAGTACTAGCAAGTACATTCTGTACCTTTTGCGAGGCCTGTTCGCTATAGCCATGCTTCTTAAAAGTTTCCCGAAGTTGTGCCTTGAAGGCTGCGCGCTGCTCCGGTTTGATTGAGGGAGGAAGTCCGTATAATTTTTTGCCCATCTCTTGATTTACAAAGCTTACCCATATAGTGATAGTCAAGACTATGAATATTCTAAGAGCGAATGGAGTATCGAGCGTCCCCAAATGCGATGCAATCAGGAAGCCAAGATAGCTGGAGGGAGCAATATATTGTAGGATGAACGATATTCCATGGAGTTGGATTTCCCAGCCTCGGTCATCAGAAAACGACTTCTGGTCAGACATGGTCTTTCCGAAGAAATTCGTAAGATAGGCAAAAACAGCGAATATTATGGCGGGGGATATGACCTCAGGAAGATGTTGATATATGTCATTCATTGCAAGCAGAATCTGCCTTTTGGACGAACCTGTCAAACGCTGTGCAAGAGAGCCTAATTAGGACTGCTCAATCGTCAGCGCCCCCTTCGCAATCCGTATCCTCGATCTGAAGCACCCCATCAGCTCACGCTTTTCCTCGTTTGACCCCTCCTTGAGCGTATATTTGACGTAGGTCTTCAGATCGACCTCCTCGTGCTTTACCTCAGATTTTGAGATTCCGAGCACACCGCGTTGGAATTTATTGAACCGCTTCAGCTCGTCCTCGAACTTTGCCTTTATACCAACATCATTGAAGTCGATCTGGTCGATCAGCTTAATTAGCTCATCGATTAAATCTTCCTCCCGAAAATAGCTGTTCTTGCAGAATCTATCCTTCGATCGACAGCAGCCGTAGTAGATGTACTTCGCAACCGTCCCGTCCTTGAGCGGCTTGTACTTCTCCTCGGCACTGAAGGTCGATCCGCACAGGCCGCAGGTAATGAGCTTGGTAAAGGCGAACTCATGGGTACGGCGTATGGTGCTATCGCGCTTCAGCTTGCTCTGTACGAGGTCAAAGAGCTCCTTGCTGATCAACGGCTCATGCTTGCCCTGATACCAGTTGCCGCT
>PLXB01000491.1 GCA_003151215.1 Ignavibacteriota bacterium | reverse complement strand
CGATATTCTTTTTGACGGAATTGATCTCTCGAAGATATCGACATCGATGACGATCAATGCCACAGCCTCAATCCTTCTTGCACTCTATGTTGCCAAAGCAAAGAAACAAGGCGCCGATCTGAAAAAAATATCAGGAACCGTGCAAAACGATATCTTGAAAGAATATGCGGCGCGCGGAACATATATCTATCCTCCGAAAGAATCCATGCGAATCGTTACCGATATTTTTGCNNTACCACATCCGCGAAGCAGGGGCGACGGCTGTGCAGGAAATAGCTTTCACTCTTTCGAACGGACTTGCCTATGTTCAGGCGGCAATCGATACCGGACTTCATGTCGACGATCTTGCGCCGAGGCTTTCGTTCTTTTTTAATGCGCATAGCAATTTCTTCGAAGAAATTGCCAAGTTCAGAGCGGCACGAACGCTTTGTGCACAACTTATGAAAGAACGTTTTGATGCAAAAAAACCTGAGTCCTTGAAGCTTCGCTTTCATGCACAAACTGCCGGCTCGACCCTTACCGCGCAGCAGATCGAAAATAATATTATCCGCACAACGATCGAAGCAATGTCTGCAGTGCTTGGCGGTACACAATCGCTCCATACGAATGGCAAAGACGAAGCGCTTTCATTGCCGACGGAAGAATCTGCCCGCACGGCGCTTCGCACGCAGCAGATCATTGCCTTTGAAAGCGGCATCGCCGATACCGTTGATCCGATGGCCGGAAGTTATTATGTGGAATATCTGACAAGTGCGCTTGAAAAAAAGAGTCTTGAACTTATTGAAAAAATTGACGCTTTAGGGGGATCGGTCAAAGCTATCGAAGCAAATTTCCTGCAGGATGAAATTGCACGCAGCGCATACGAATTTCAGAAGAGGGTCGAGACAAAAGAAGAGATCGTCGTCGGCGTCAACGAGTTTAATGAACCGGGGAGCGAAGAACCTGTAACGCTTAAGATGGACCCGAATTTAGAACGCGATCAGATTGCCAGAGTAGAGTCACTTCGCAATAAACGCGACAACGCAAAAACTACATCCGCATTATTTGAAGTTGAACGGGCTGCTAAAGAGGGTACAAATCTGATGCCGCATATTTTAAATGCCGTTGAGAACTTTACCACACTTGGCGAGATCTCCGATGTGATGCGAGGAGTATTTGGGGAGTTTGCTGGATGATATAAGCAATATTCGAGTACTTTACAACCTATTTTTGTAACTTTAGGCATTCTCAATAGTTATTACTGAAGAGAGAACTTAGAATAGGTATTCCGGAGTCATATATGTAACAAAAGCCGCTTTTGGTTGTTAGTTACCGTGTATCATTGCTCCCTCTCAAACTCTGATGAAACATGCATTATCTATAATTCTTGTATTGATCTCCTGTGATCTATCTTTTGCGCAGCCCAATGTTTGGCGCTGGCAAAATCCTTTGCCGGAAGGAGATTATTTGCATGCAGTCCAAATGATATCACTTGACGTGATCTATGCCTGCGGTGAGGACGGAACATTTATGCGCTCCTATGACGGAGGCCAGACATGGGATGTCCGAAGCGATATCGTAGGATCAGCGGAAACATATTATTCAATGAGTTTCATCGATGAATATTATGGTATGTGCTGCAGCGACGGCGGAAGAATCATCAAAACCATAGACGGCGGCTCAACATGGGATACTCTCTCTACGAAAACTACTGAGAACCTCAATAGTATTCTCGTTGTCGATAAGAACATTGCAATGGCCATTTCACCGGGAGATCAGACTCTGCATGGCAGCGGCATTTTACGAACTACAGACGGAGGAAATAACTGGATCACAGTTCCCATCGAAGGGAATTATGCTTCGTTCAGCATCAAGATGTTTCGCCCTGATTTTATTACTATCACCGGGTATGCCGGCACGATCTTAAAATCTGTTGATACAGGTAGATCGTGGCATTACATACCTACTCCATACGGCAATACCTATTTCAACGTACATTTTTCAGATGATACTACCATAACAGTGGTCGGTGATCTCGGATTTATTATTCATACTACTAATGGAGGAGTTTCCTGGACGCAAGGGGAACTAGCAGATAGTACCTATCTTACCGGTTCGCTGAATGTTGTCGATGGAAAAGATCCGAATATTCTCTCTATTGTCGGAGATTACGGTGTCGTAATCTCTACAACGGATGGTGGCACCACATGGAATCGGATTGAAATTGGCACACTCGATCATATCAAAGGACTTTCATATTTCGATAAATTAAATGCGACAGCAGTCGGGCGCGACGGAGTTGTCTTGCGAACGACCGATGGCGGGCAATCCTGGTTCTATCTGCCTCATGTACCGGAAACATATACTCTCTATAGCATTGCATTTCCTAAAGGTGATACATCGAATGGTATTGCTGTAGGTTATTACGGCACGATCATGAGAACGACAAATGGAGGAAATAAATGGATCGATGTACCTAACATTACCGATCATACTCTGCGATCTATTTGCTTTATAGATTCTGTCAGTGCAATTGCCGTCGGAGATTACGGTGCAATTTTTAAGACCGCGGATATTGGGGTAACTTGGACGTTGCAGCCAAGCGGAACAGGGAATGATCTTAACCAAGTAAGTTTTGCAACGCCGAATGATGGGCTAATAGTTGGCGATAATGTTATTCTGAGAACATATTTAGCAGGAGAGTTCTGGACTCCTGAGTATCTTCCAAGTGCAGATACCGATGATTTCTACAGTGTTGGTTTTCCCGATCCGAAACACGCCTTTATTGCGGGTTATTTGGGTTTTTATGCTTCGAATGACGGAGGAGTCAACTGGGATATTTATTACCGCATCGATCCAAGCAGCAGATATAGTATCCCGTATAGTAACATTTCCTTTGCGGACAGCCTTTATGGTGCAATCGCAACCAGCGGCGGAGAAGTTTCATTTACACATGATGCCGGGCATACTTGGTTCGGTGGATATGCGGCAGGGGGTCGCTTTCCGAGCGGCGTTTATTGTATTGACAGAAATCATACAACGGTTGTCGGGTATGGCGGCTATATCGGTCATACAACTGATGGTGGCCTAACGTGGCACGATCAACAAAGCAACACGCTTAATTATCTTCGAGGAGTTTGCTTCGGAACTGTACAGGCAGGAACTGCCGTCGGCAGTCGCGGAAATATTATGCGTATCACGACCGATGAAAAGCCGGAATCTGCAGTTCGCGACCAGGGTGCAAGCGGCATGCTGAAGATAATCTTTAACGGGAATTATCCGAATCCGTTCTCCGGAGGTACAACGATAACCTATCATTTACCGACGTCCGGTATTACAACAGTTGAAATTTTTTCTGTTGACGGAAAATTGCTTTCAACAATAGCCGATGAATTCGAATCTTCGGGCGAGCATAGTATTCGCTTCGATGCGGCGAATCTTTCATCGGGCACGTATATTTGCAGGGTAAGCTGCAACGGAATGAGCGCGGAAGGGAAATTAAAAATTGAGAATTGAGAATGAAGCATTGGATCTTCAATTAATTATGAAACACATACTTCTCTTTATAACCATCATCGGATTTTGTGCAGGGTCATCCGATGCACAATTAAATGTCTGGCGCTGGCAGAATCCACTTCCGGAAGGGGATTTTTTACATGCAGTCCAGATGGTCTCGCTCGATGTGATCTATGCCTGCGGCGAGAACTCGACCTTTATGCGCACATCCGATGGTGGGCAGACATGGGATATCCAAAGTAATATCGGCGGCTCCAATAAAAATTTTTATGCGCTTAATTTCTTCGATCAGAATTACGGAATGTGCTGCGGCGATTCAGGGAAGATCATCAAAACCACTGACGGCGGATCAACATGGAAACTCCTCAATAGTACAACAACGGTAAAACTTTCCAGCATTCTTGTCGTCGATAAAAATATTGCTTTGGCTATCACGCTTGGCGACGGAACAATTCACGGCAGCGGTATTTTACGAACGACAGATGGAGGTAATAGCTGGGGCACACTTCCGATCGAAGGAAATTATGCATTATTCAGCATTCGGATGCTGCGTCCCGATTTTCTGACGGTTACGGGATATGGCGGTACACTTATGAAATCCATCGATACGGGAAGAACGTGGCAGAATATTAAAACACCCTATGGAAACACTTATTTCAGTGCGCTTTTTACCGATGAAATGACAGCAACGGTCATAGGCGATCAGGGACTTGTTATCAATACAACCAATGGTGGGGTATTATGGAATCAGCAGCTAACAGGAAGCCCGTCCATCACTGCATCGCTGAATGTCGTCGATGGGAAAGATCCGAACGTTCTCTCCATCGTAGGAGATTATGGGACTATTATATATACTTCAGATGCAGGCGCAACATGGAAGAAAAGCGACATCGGAACCTTGGATGATATTAAAGGCATTTCTTTTTTCGATAAAATGAATGGCACGGCAGTCGGAAAAGATGGAGTCGTTCTGCGTACGACCGATGGAGGGCAGGACTGGTTCTTCCTGCCGCATATTCCCTATACGGATATTCTCTACAGCGTGGCATTTCCCAAGGGTGATACATCGCTGGGATTGACTTGCGGATTTTACGGCACAATATTGCGGACAACCAATGGCGGTCAGTCATGGGAAGTAGTACCAAGCGGCACAGGGCATACGCTTCGCGGAATATGTTTTATGGATTCGGCCAGTGCAATTGCTGTCGGTGATTACGGCACGATCATAAAAACAACTGATGCAGGTTTGACATGGTCTCCGCAGCCAAGTGGAACAATGGATCATCTTTATGCAGTAAGTTTTGCAACGCCGAACGACGGGTTAGTTGTAGGGGATTCGAATATGGTTCTGAGAACATATACTGCCGGAGAGTTTTGGACTCATGAATTTGTCAGGACTCCAAGCCCGGGAACATCTCAGAATATAGAATATTTTAGGAGTGTTACTTATCCTGATAAGAATCATGCATTCATGATCGGATCGCGAGCATGGTATGAGTCAATCGATGGAGGTATCAATTGGAAATACAATTGGCTCGCTGCAAATGATTCTGAAGCCATTACTATAGTAACATCCCAGATAGGATATCACATTTTAACAGGAATATCATTTGCAGATAGCCTCCATGGCGCTTTAATTGGTGGTTTTGGCCGTGATATAGGCGATTCAAGTGATTTCGTATTTTGGTTTGCTCTTTTTACTTCAAACGGAGGGGCAACGTGGGATGATTCTATACCCACTCCGACAAATGTCCCTCTTAATGCTGTGGAATATATAGATTCGAGACATGCAACAGTCGTCGGTAACGGAGGTTACATAGGTCACACGGCAAATGGCGGCACTACGTTTAATCAGCAAACGAGCAATACGGCGAATAATCTTTTCGGCGTTGGATTCGGTACCATCAAAGCCGGCACGGCTGTCGGCTGGCGGGGAAATATTATGCGCATCACCACCGATGAAACGAACGAAGCAGTACGAAATCAAAGTCCGAGCGGAGTACCGAAGATTATTATCGACGGAAATTATCCCAATCCGTTCTCAAGAATTACAACAATAGCGTATCACTTGCCGACATCCGGTTTTACAACAGTTGAGATTTTTTCTATTGACGGGAAACAGATTGCTATACTAACAAATGAATTCCAGATATCCGGCGAGCATAATATTCGCTTTGAAGCCGCTAATCTTTCCTCAGGTACGTATATTTGCAGAGTAAGCTCTAACGGGATGAGCGCGGAAGGAAAAATGAAAATTGAGAATTGAGTGATGGATCTTGACTAAGTAATGAAACATATACTTCTCTTTATAGCCACTATCGGATTTTGTGCAGGCTCATCGGATGCACAATTGAATGTCTGGCGCTGGCAGAACCCTTTGCCTGAAGGAGATTATTTGCGCGCTGTGCAGATGGTCTCCTTAAATACGATCTATACATGCGGTGATCTCACAACATTTATGCGGTCAACCGATGGAGGAATGACATGGGATATACAAAGTAATATCATCAAGAATAACTACGAGATTTGTACTTCGCTCAGTTTTCTCGATCAAAATTATGGTATGTGCTGCACCGATTCCGGCAGAGTTCTCAAAACAACTGATGGCGGGAATTCCTGGCAGATTCTAACGGCAAAGATTCAGGATAAACTCTCAAGCATTGTCGTAGTCGATAAAAATATTGCACTGACGATCTCACTTGGTGACGGCACGTTACATGGAGACGGTATTCTTCGAACATTGGATGGTGGAATTACTTGGAACGCCGTTCCGATGGAAAGTTTACTATCTTTATACAGCATTCGCATGCTCCGTCCCGATTTTCTGACTATAACGGGATATGGCGGCATCCTTTTAAAATCCGTTGATTCGGGACGGACCTGGCAATCCATTAAAACTCCGTTTGGCAATACGAATTTCAGCGCAATTTTTTTCAATGGCGATGAAGCCACCGCGACGGTGATCGGCGATCTGGGGCTTATTATCCGCACTACAGATGGGGGAGCAGGCTGGGTTCAGCAGCAGCTTGCAGATAGTACGTACATTACTTCTTCGCTGAATGTCGTCGATGGAAAAGATCCGAATATACTTGCCATTGTCGGAGATTATGGTGTTTTACTTTTTACGACCGATGGCGGAACAACATGGAAACAAAGTTTTGTCGGCAGTTATGAATTTATCAAAGGCCTTTCGTTTTTCGATAAACTAACGGCAACAGCAGTGGGCAGAGACGGAATAATCCTGCATACATCTGATGGTGGTGCAACATGGAAATTCCTGCCTGAGACTCCCTACACGGAAATTTTGCGCTCTGTCGCATTTCCCAAAGGGGATACATCGCTTGGTATTGCCGTCGGTAATGCCGGTGCGATCCTTCGCACAACCAATGGTGGAACTGCTTGGGAAGTTATCGATAGCGGATCAAGCCCTTACAGGCTTTATGGAGTCAGTTTTGCCGATAGCACAACGGCAATCGCTGTTGGCGAGAAAGGAAGGATCATCAAATCCACCGATGCAGGATTAACCTGGAATCCGCAGCCAAGCGGTACTCATCAGGATCTTTATGGAGTAAGTTTTTCAACTTCGCAGATGGGAATTGCCGTCGGTGATTCCTCAACGATTCTCCAGACCTATACTGCAGGTGCATTCTGGACTCCTCGTTTTACAAGTCCTCCGGTCTTCAACGATTTTTTTTCGTGTGTAAGTTATCCGGATTCTCTTCATGCATATTTATCAGGGTTCGATATTCTTTATAAAACGACCGACGGAGGTATTAGCTGGCACACAATTGATAAAAGTAGTCGCGCCTCATCGATTTCTTTTGCAGATAGTTTGCACGGTGGCTTTGTCTATACTGACCTATATAATATTGGCTATGTTTGCAGCACATCAGACGGGGGGAATACATTCAATCTTCTCCATCCTCCGGGGATCACTAATGCCCTCTGGGGTATATTCTTCACTGATCGTTGGCATGCGACGGTAGTCGGGAACATCGGGTATATAGGTCATTCAACAGACGGCGGAGCGTCATGGAATGAGCAGCAAAGCAATACTCATAATAATTTGATTGCCGTCTCTTTCGGGACAGTAAAAGCCGGTACGGCAGTTGGTTGGCGTGGCAATATCATGCGAATCACTACCGATGAAAAACCTGAATCTGCGGTGCGCGATCACAGCGCAAGCGGCTCTCCGAAGATCACGCTTGATCCGAATTACCCTAATCCTTTCTCTCAATCCACGACCATAAGTTACAATCTCCCAGGCTCCGGTTTTACGACGGTGGAAATATTTACGATCGACGGTAAGCGAGTTGCCGCTCTTATAAATGAATTTCAAATATCCGGCGAACATAGTATTCGCTTCGATGCGACGGATCTTTCATCCGGTACGTATATTATTCGTGTGATCTGCGGAGGAATGAGTGTAAATGGTGAGATGGTAATACGGCATTGATCTGAACCGGGATTGGTGGGATCTTAAAAATAATCGGGTATCCTTTTTTCTTCGTCAAAACTAAGTTCAGAAATTAATCCTTAAAATCCCTTTTGTAAACATATAAATCAGAGAATAAGATAATTACCTCCGTATTTTTGTAAATAATTTTATTATTCATAATTTTCAATTCGAATGAATCTTATTCTCTTCGGACCGCCTGGTGTTGGCAAGGGTACTCAGGCTGAGCGGCTGCGCGATTATTACCATCTTCATCATATTTCTACAGGCGATATCCTTCGTGCGGCAGTAAAAACCGGGGCGCCGCTTGGCTTGGAGGCGAAGAGATATATGGATTCCGGAGGTCTTGTGCCTGATGAAGTTATTATCGGCTTAGTGCGCGAAGTGCTTGGCAAAGATAAAGCAGAAGGCAAAGGATTTTTGCTCGATGGATTTCCCCGCACTGTAGCCCAAGCTGAAGCATTAGAGAAACTTTTCCGAGAACTTGGAATCACAGACGTTCGCATCGTCTCACTCGATGCTCCCGAAGATGAACTCGTCCAACGGCTTGTTAAGCGCGGCTTAGAATCAGGTCGTTCTGATGATACAGAAGAAACGATTCGCCATCGCTTAGAAGTGTATGAAGAGCAGACAAGTCCTGTACTGGATTTTTATAAGAAGCATCGGATGGCTTCCGGAGTTGATGGATTGGGAGGTATCGATGAGATCACGGAAAGAATTCATGGAGTGCTGAAATAATAAGATGCCTTGCAAAACCAAATTGCATTAGCGATCTGGACATAGCGAAGCCCGCGGCAGCAGACTTCGCCATACATCATTATCTGCTATTTATCCTGCCCGAGCACGAGAGGTAATCCGTTCTTTGGATTTCCGATCACGACGATCTTTGCATTCGGGGACTCTGCGAGTTTTTGTGTTGCTTCAATGCCTTTGAGTTCTAAGATCTCATGGGAAAGTCCCTGGGCGACGATCTTTTGGAAATCCTGAATACCCTGTGCTTCAATTCGCTTGCGGTCTGCTTCCTGTTTTTCTTTTTGCAGAACGAATTCCATTTTCTGGGCATCCTGTTGTGCGGAAATTTTCGCATTGATCGATTGCTGTACCGATGCCGGAAGAGAGACGTCACGCAAGAGCATTCCTTCAAGGACTAATCCGCGCTTCTTGAAACTTTCATCCAGGAATGCAGTGACTTTAGTAACAAAATCCTCACGCTTAACCGAATAGAGATCGGTGCTCACGTAATTCACTGCCTTATCGCGCAGAGCCGATCGAATTTCCGGACGGACGATCTTATCGGTATAGTCTTCACCGATTGTCCGGTATACCATTGGTGCTGCTGAGGGAAGCAATCGGTATTGAACAGTAATCTCAAGTTTCAGTGTTAAGCCATCGCTGGTAAGCACCTCAATAGCATCATCACCTTTGATCTGCCCTTCATTATGTGTTGCACTCATTGTGTATGCTTGGGTTCGCACATCCAAAGGTTTAATTTCATAGAGAGGATTAATCAGATGAAATCCATTTTCAAGTGCATCCGGTTCAACATTGCCATAGAGAACTTGTACACCGACATTTCCCGCTGGAACGACGGTGACGGATGAAAGTACGAGAAAAACAACGGAGGCAGCGAGCGAGACTTTATAGACGATTCCGAGAATTTTATGATTGTCTAATTGTGTATTGGCATGAACAGATGTGCGTGAACGAGCAATAAAAGAAATAATGGCGATGAGTAAAAATAGAATAAATGCTGTGAACATAGCAGTCCTCTTTGGTTTTTAGTTTAAGAAAGAAACAGAACAACGGATCGGAAGAATATAGTCCTGATGCCCTGATCCCTCTTATTTCTACTGCTTCGCGCGAGGCTCGAACATGCAAAAAAATATTTTTTGCAATTCAGGAAAAAATGTATTATATTTGTAGAACTATTCCCACATCTATCTTGGGCTTATTCTTGCCCCTGTTTAAGTACGCGTACTTCGGTTAATCCTTAATATTACTTTAAAATCAGTATGAAAAAGACCATTTCAGCCTTTATTCTGGCATTTGCCGCCATGAGTTTTCTCACTTCCTTAGCCAGTTCGCAAGTTAGGACATTCGGGGCAGGGCAATTTGTCCTTNNTTTCGATTGGTTCACGACGAAAAATAATTCGCTTGGGATCGATGCTACGGGATTACTAACTCCAAGTTTTCCAAGTAATTGTGCACTCTTAGATTTGACTTCCACTACGAAAGGTTTTCTTCCTCCCAGAATGACATTGACGCAGCGCAATCTAATCTGCGGCGGTACACCTGATCCGGGGTTGATGGTGTTCAATACCACGACAAGTTCGCTTGATATATATACCGGCGCATCCTGGACGTCCATACTATTCTCAGGTTGGGCGCTAACGGGGAATCTCATATCCGGAGTTGACGGTACTGATAATGTTCTTGGAACACTTGCTGCTTCCACCTTGAAACCGGTGAATATCATCACGAACGGCATTCCGGTAATGCGATTTACGCCCGGTAGTGCTGTTTCCGGCAACGTTCCGAACATTAATGGTACTAATTCTTCAATTAACGAGACCATCGGAACGGGCGGTGATTTCATAGGCGCCGGGACTGGAAATGCCATCAATGACGGAACCTGGAATTTCATAGGTGCAGGTGTAAACAATACCATCCATTCCCGCCCTTCGAATTATTCCGATATAAATGCTATTGTCGGCGGTGTTCAAAATAGTATAGATGGAGATCCCGTCGGGAGTACGTCTGCGCAACAGTTTGCTGGCCTTAATTTTATCGGCGGCGGCGTCGAAAATATTTGCAACGGTGCAATTGACCACTCCTATTCAGGCCTTAATGCCATCGCAGGCGGTTGGGGAAATAATGGGAGTGGAGGAAACAACGATTATGGAGGAGCGAACTTTGTCGGAGGTGGATTTTTTAATAATACTACAGGAAATACCGGCTATGTTTCCGGTATCAATGTGATCGGCGGTGGATGGGCTAACAATGCACATGGCGGCACCGGAGGCTACAGCGGTGATAATGTAATAGGCGGCGGTTACACCAATAATGCCGATGGTGAAGCAGGGTATGAAAGTGGATTTAATTCGATCGGTGGCGGGCTCTCTAATATAGATACAGGCAGTGGGGGAAATCAGTCAGGATTAAATACTATCGGAGGTGGTTCATCTAATAATGCTTCCGGCGGCGCGGCAGCGAGCAGCGGATATAATACTGTTGCCGGCGGCTTATTCAATAGGGATTACGGTTCAACAGGCTTCCTCTCAGGTTTTAATGTTATCGGAGGTGGTGACAATAATCGCGATAACGGTGATGCCGGTGCACATTCAGGTTATAATTTCATCGGTAGTGGCTTTGGCAATCAGGCAGCCGGAAATGCAGGCTCAGATTTTTCAGGCTACAATGTTATCGTAGGCGGCGATCAGAATAATGCTTTGGGTGGCAATAATTCGCTCGGAGGAATCACCGGGTATAATGCTATTGGCGGTGGAGGTTTTAATAGCGCACAGGGTAGCACTGGAGATAATTCCGGAATGAACACTGTCAGCGGCGGTAAAAATAATTCTGCAAATGGCGGAGTAGGTAATGGCAGTGGATGGAATTCTGTAGGTGGCGGCGAATTTAATAATGCTAATGCTGGAACAGTTGATAATACGGGTGGTAATACAATTGCCGGCGGCGTCGGGAATTCAGATTTTGGCGGAAGCAGCACTACATTTGCGGGTGTAAATTTTGTCGGTGGTGGCCAAAACAATACGGCTAATGGCGGTGCCGGAACCAATTCCGGAACCAACACAGTCGGCGGAGGAACCGGTAATAATGCCAATGGTGACGGTGGTGTTTCTTCAGGATATAATGCCATTCTTGGCGGTCAGTATAATCTGGCTTATGGAACAGTATCAACTTTAAATTCAGGCGGTAACTCGATTGGCGGCGGCTGGAGTAATCATGCTTTTGGAGGCACTGGCACTGAATCCGGAGAAAATCACATAGGCGGTGGAGTTCAAAATATTGCAACCGGAAATACAGGCAATTTTTCAGGTTATAATATTGTCGGTGGTGGTAGTTTCAATAATGTAAGCGGCAACACAGGTTTCATTTCAGGCTATAATACAATTAGTGGCGGAAATTCAAACAATGCCTCCGGGTCATCAGGAACAGGTTGGTCGGGCATCAACACTGTTTCCGGCGGACAGTTAAATAATGCATCCGGCGGTTCGGGTTTTGATGCTGGCGGTAACTCCATTGGTGGAGGATATAATCATAATGCACACGGAGACGCAGGAGGACTTTCGGGATATAATACAATTGCCGGTGGGTACTCAAATACAGATTTTGGTACTTCCTTTGATAACTCAGGAATGAACACAATTTCCGGAGGATATGGAAATAAAGCAAAGGGTGGTGCTGGAACCGGAGCAGGTTGGAATAGCGTCGGCGGCGGGGAGTCAAATAATGCCAATGGCGGAACCGTTGGCAATACGGGAGGAAATACTATTGCTGGAGGTGTGGGCAATATCGATTCAGGTGGAAGCAATACAACTTTTGCGGGTATTAATTCGATAGGAGGAGGTCAAGCGAATATTGCTAATGGAGGAACAGGCGCTTTTTCAGGAGGTAATACCGTTGGTGGTGGATCAAGTAATAATGCATACGGCGGATCTTCGACGGCTCCAGGATTTTCAGGTTATAATACGGTTTCCGGCGGCAACGCCAATAACGCTGCCGGTGGCACAGGCAATTGGTCCGGAATTAATACGATTTCCGGAGGACAGTCAAATAATGCATCGGGAGGTTCGGGCTTCGATGCAGGCGGTAACAGTATAGGCGGTGGATGGAATCATGATGCGCATGGTGACGCAGGTGCATTTTCAGGATATAATACTATTGCAGGAGGTTATTCAAATTCGGATTTCGGAGCTCCGTTTGATAACTCCGGAATGAATACGATTTCCGGAGGATATGGAAATAAAGCAAAGGGCGGAGCGGGAACATCAGCAGGTTGGAATAGTGTCGGGGGCGGGGAAGTGAATAATGCCAATGGAGGAACAGTTGCAAATACTGGCGGAAATACAATTGCCGGAGGTGTGGCTAATGTTGATTCTGGTGGAAGCAATACAAACTTTGCCGGTATCAATTCAATTGGCGGAGGACAAGGCAACCTTGCAGTTGGCGGTCTCGGCACCCATTCAGGTGTAAACACCATTGCCGGAGGTCTTAGTAACACGGCAAATGGAGATGGAGGTGCTTCCAGCGGATATAATGCTATTCTCGGTGGAGAGTTTAATCAGGCTTCCGGAACTGCAGCCACATTGAATTCAGGAGGTAACTCTATTGGAGGTGGTTGGAGCAATCATGCCAATGGCGGAAGCGGTACACAGTCAGGAGAAAATCATATAGGCGGAGGAGTGACTAATTCCGCTAATGGCAATACCGGTGATAACTCCGGTTATAACACTGTCGGAGGAGGAACGAATAACAATGCCTCGGGGACATCCTCTTTATTCTCAGGTTATAATACTATTGGCGGAGGTTTAGGCAATATTGCTTCACCGGTCGTTGGCCCTGCAGGATTAACTTTCGTTGGAGGAGGAGAGATCAACCAAGCAAGGTTTCTGCATGCCTCTGTTGGCGGTGGTTATAATAATCAGGCATTAGGAAATGCTTCCTCGATTTTCGGCGGAAGTACGAATACGGCAAGCGGCCATGGCTCTTTCATTGGTGGTGGCGGATTTGACGGCACATTAACGGAAGGAAATTCTGCAACTGCTCCGGCTTCATCAGTCATAGGAGGCATGAGCGCATTGGCCTCGAACTATGGACAATCGGCGCAGGCAAGCGGAAGATTTGCTGCGCAAGGTGATGCGCAGACGTCATTATTTGTTTTACGAAATACAACGACTAATGCAGCGGCAACATCGCTCTTCCTTGATGGTGCCGGTTTGCGTATTGCAATGCCAACAAATGGAGCAATGACCTTTCATGTGATTATTGTAGGTAAAGTCGCCGGTAATGCCGCTCCTGCAGTCGGAGGATGGGAGGTCATCGGTACTGCCTACGATAATGCCGGAGCAGTGGCAATTGCCGGAGCGCTGACCGTTGTTACTTTGAATGCACCTGCCGGTTGGGGCGCTCCGACTGTAGTTGGCAATGGAAGTAATCTCGATGTCCAGGTAACAGGAGCTGCTGCCACAAACATCCAATGGGTGGCACGAGTGCGAACTTCGGAAGTTGTATTTTAAGGATGGAAAAATTGGAAAGAAAAAAGGCGGGCCGATACTGCCTGCCTTTTTCTTTCTATGATCTTTTTGTTTGAGCTTATTGCTTGATCGTCGATCCGCTGCTTCTGCGGGCAGTTCCGGTAGTGACAGGTTTTACAGGATGCTTTGAGATATCCATGCCCGAATTATCTACCTGAGGAGTAGTTGTGGCTTTCTTTGCGGATTTCATTTCGCCTGCTTTTGCATCGGTCGTTGGAGCCGTATTACTTCCTAAAAATGCCATGATATCAGCACCAAGTTTTTTGTGCTGGTCCATCATCATGTCACACGAAGATTTACACATTGAAAGATTTGCGTCAAGCCCTGCAATCGCTGCCTTCAACTGGTCATTGGTTTCTGTCTTGGCATTACTATAAGCTTTCAGGCTATCCATCATTGCATTTGGCTTGGTCATATCTTCCATTTGTTTCATTGCGGATTTGAATCCGTTGATCTTTGCTGTATCCGCACCTGGAAGTTTGGCGACGGAATCAAGTTTGGCATTCCATGCAGCATGATCGGACATCATCATCTTGCCTGCATCCTGCATGGTGGTGATCATCTTATCGGCATCAGTCTTCTTGGAATTGAAATCCGTTACCAACGCCTCATCTTTTTTCTGGCCGCAGCTTGCTAAAAAGAAGCTTAGCGCCAGAACAAACATTATGGAAAGTATCGAATATTGTTTTTTCATTAAATTGAGAGAGTTTTGTTAAAGAATGAATACAAAAAAAACTACATTTTGACTCGTGAGCCCGGGCGGTATCGAACCGACGACCCTCTGATTAAANNCTCTACCACTGAGCTACGGGCTCCCTGCATCCTAACAGCAAGAGCCGCAAGATTGCCGGCGTATAACGACGAATCGACGCTCTGAGTTCGGAGTTTCGAATCTTGGACCAACTACAAACAAATGAAGCGCTAAGAACTACACTTTAATGATAATTCACAACCATCTTTCCCAGACCGCTGGAAAGATGAAGCGTTAGTACCGGAGCTGTCGATTGATCGAAGCCAACACTTGTATAATAACCGTCGCGACGTTTGCTGAGACCGGAGAAAGTGAATGAGCTAAAATAACTATCGTCATAAATGATCCGCACTCTCCCTGCTTCGGGAGGAATATTGACGGCAACTTTTCCCATTCCTACTTCGACCGTTGCATCAAGATCGCGAGAAAGTTTTCCGTCAAAATTCAAAGAATAATATCCAACTCCGCCGGAGAATTGGAAGCGATCCGTATTGAGATTGCTGATACCATCCATCGAAAATTCGCCAAAACCGGCATTAATCCTGCAGCCTCCCATTGGAATAGGATTTGGTTCATGGATATGGATCTGAGTTTTTGCAGAACCCGTCTCGACGTATGCACAGGTAAGGGATAGGCCCGTCCAATCAAGAATAGATTCGCCGAAGCCAAGCTGGGCGCTGATCGAAACAGGAATATCGCGTGTCAGAAAAACTTTTGCATGATCACTTTCATCACGGGAAGTCATTGGAGGTGCATTGAAAAGATCGAAGGTTCCGGAGGCAGGCGAAATATCACCGTAATCGGAATGAATGGCATTCGTGCTTGCCAAAGAAAAATTAGAATTCGCTTTCCATCCCTGAGCCAGAGGCTTATTCGTTTCAAGCATCCCTTCGTCGGAGCCGATGATCATCCTCAATGTTCCGGTCGTGCCGACAGGATTATATAAATAGCGAACATGAANNTCTTCATCGCCTGATTGCATCTGAAGCAGCGCAACATCGCTCTTTTTTGTACCGGCCAACATTGTTAATGTTCCATAGGGTACGCTCATAATAACGTTGATACGAGTCTCACGCCCATCGCGGCCCACCGGGTAATCGATCGTTTTATAGATCGCATAAACTGCACCGCTTGCTGCCAAAAGACTTAATGAAGTAAGAAAGATTATCCGTTTCTTACGGTTTTTGGGAAAATGGGGTAGGTTTCCAGCGGGCAAAGACATTCTCAAATCGTATTAGCTGCTTCTTATTTATATGGTTTGATAACAATATATGCGCAAAAGATACAAAAGGTTACGCCGCTAAATGGGGGATGTTTCACTTTAATGTTTGATTTGAGCAGTTAAAGTCTAAATTCAAAAGCAAAAAGAGAAAAGAGTCATTCCGCCAGACTTCAGTCCGTCACGGCAATCTAGTAATCTGAATTATCTGCCAATTCCGAGATGTTAAATTGCTTTTTTATGCTACAGTCCTCATTTTACCAGCATTGACTTTTAATTGTATTTCCCGTCTGAAACCCCTGTAAATCATTTATTTTTCAATAAGATCACTATTCGCATGTTACTTTCTTCTTTAAAACTAAAGAGTCCGCTGATGGCGAACTTTCAGATTCTGATGGTGCTCTGTTCTCACTATTATGCAAAGATACCGAATTTCAGCCGATTGTTAAGGCGGCCATCCAAAAAAGGGTAGGTGCCTCTTTGATGAATTAGTTTTCATGAAAAGAGATATGAAACGAAACATTATTAACTAACGTTAGTTAAGTTATATAAACCTAATAACTGCAATGGCACTATTTAATGAAAAACTGACGGAAGAAATTATGAGTATCGTTAGAGAGCGTTTAGAAAAATTCGGAAATGCTCTGGGACAAAATTCTTCACCTGAAAAAACAACAACCGATGAACGCATCTCATTGCGCGAAGACATGAAACTCCTGATTGCAGTTGCGAACGGAGAACTTACTCGAACAAACGTAACGGTTCTGCGAGTCGAACATGCGCTAAAACGAGTTCTCGATTTATTGCTCGGAAATTCTATGCAACAGAGTCTCGCATTTTATGACGGTTTCTGGCAGACAGATATTGGTATCGTCGTATCAAGAGCAAGGTGGTGGTGTTCCATTGATGAACTCATCACGATAACGAATGCTGCAGCACTGGCATTTGGGGAGAATACGCAGGCGAACAGAATGCGCATTGCACGCGCAATGGATAAAGGTTTGCTCGATTGGGTGCCCGATCCATCGGTTACGAATCCGCAGCAAAACCGCCGCGTCCTCCGTGATCAGGTCGAACGTCTGCGGGATCTGCGAAGCTTGCCGGAATAAATAGTCAGGGATACTTTAAACTCATCCTTTCTGCGTTAGCCTGTTCGACACTGCTATGCTTCCGTATATTTGTATTCTCTATATCGTTACAATTATTATAGTCAGGAAAAATATTGCGTCAGGATATATACATCGAAGATCTTAAAAATCACGTCGGCAAAGAAATTACCCTTCGCGGATGGCTTTATACGAAGCGCTCGAGCGGGAAGATCCAATTCCTCGAAATGCGTGACGGAACAGGCGTTTGCCAATGTGTAGTAATGAAAAACCAAGTGGATGAAGCTACTTTTGGTGCATACGATAAACTGACTCAGGAATCAGCCTTTGCCGCAATCGGTACTGTTAATGAAGCGCCGAAAGCCCCGGGAGGCCTCGAGCTTTTTACTAAATCCATCGAGATCATCTCCATTGCTCAGGAATATCCTATATCTCCGAAAGAGCATGGCGTAGAATTCCTCATGGAGCACCGCCATCTCTGGCTTCGCTCATCGCGCCAACATGCTATTCAGAAAATCCGTCATGAAGTTGTCCACGCTATTCGTAATTTTTTCGATGAGCGCGGATTCAATATGCTCGATGCGCCGATTCTCACTCCGAATGCTGCTGAAGGAACGAGCACGCTTTTCGAATTGGAATATTTTGACCAGGGTAAGGCATATTTAACACAATCCGGTCAGCTCTATGGTGAAGCGGGAGCGATGGCGCTGGGGAAAGTCTATGTCTTTGGTCCCACATTTCGCGCCGAAAAATCCAAGACGCGCCGACATCTGACAGAATTCTGGATGGTTGAACCTGAAGTTGCCTTCATGGATCTTGAAGGCGATATGGAACTTGCCGAAGAATTTATCGAGTATATCGTTCAGCGCGTTCTGAAAAATCGCCAGGCAGAGTTGAAGACTTTGGAACGTGACCAATCGAAATTAGAGAACATCAAAGCGCCGTTTCCGAAATTGCATTATGATGAAGCCGCCAAAATTTTGAAAGAATATTGGGCTTCGATGAATCCTGAAGAAAAAGCTGCGCGATTTGCAGCCGGACATAAAGAATTTATCTATGGTGATGATTTCGGCGCACCGGATGAGGCAGTGATCTCAGGCAAATTCGATAAGCCTGTTATGGTACATCATTATCCTGCAGCAGTGAAAGCCTTCTATATGAAGCGCGATCCGAATGAGCCAGATAAAGCCCTTGCAATGGATATGCTTGCACCCGAAGGATATGGAGAGATCATCGGCGGCTCGCAGCGCGAAGATGATTACGAGACTTTGCTCGGAAGGATCAAATCGCACGATTTACCTATCGAAGCGTTTGAATGGTATCTTGATCTCCGTAAGTATGGCAGTGTGCCTCATGCCGGGTTCGGCTTGGGTGTGGAGCGGACTGTTGCCTGGATCTGCGGCATCGAGCACGTAAGAGAGACTATACCATTTCCACGAACAATATCGCGTATTTGGCCGTAAGTTAATGACATTGAGAAAATAAAAATCCAGAATTCCCCAATGACGGATGAGAAATAATAGAAATAGTAATGAAGGGAATCAGGGGTATATCTTTTTTTATTTACTTGATGCTATTGGCATCACGGACTGTGGCGCAGGTAAATGTCAGCACCGAAGACATAGAAAGGCCGAGACATTTTTCTGAAAATATTTTCGGCGTCGGTTTGCACGGATCGCTCGTCACCGGTTTCGGATTATCTTTCCGGCAGCGATTTGCGGGTACAGCAATTGCCTATCAAATCAATGGCGGCATCATAAAGGTAAATAGTTTTTTATATTATGATATCGGAGGAGAGTTGCAGTTCGATCTTTCCGGAAGTGACTTCGACCGCATCTACGTTATCGGCGGAATTGGTTACTATTACAGCGGAGAAAACGGGAAGAACGATCTCAAGACCCCTTTGCGTATCGGCATAGGGTTAGGGTATGAATATGCTTTTACAAGACAGATCGGTATCTCGCTCGGCCTATTGATATCAGGATTTTTTCCGAACGGCGATATTCTGCCGCTGCCGCAGATCGGAATACATTATTTCTTTAAATAAAAGAATTTGGACGAAATTATTTTTTGGATACTGGCATCATGTGCGATCATCTCAGCGCTGCTGATGGTGACACGCAAAAGCGCTGTGCCAAGTGCGCTGATGCTTATCGTTACGTTTTGCTTTCTTGCTGCGCTGTATCTCACGCTCAATGCACAATTTCTTGCCGTCGTTCAGGTCACTGTCTATGCGGGAGCGATCATGGTACTTGTGGTCTTTGTCATCATGCTGCTGAATATCCGTAATGAAAAATTTTCGATCACTGCGAATTGGAAGACGATGGCCGGCGTGCTCGGTATAGCTGGAATACTGGCGCAGATCGTTACAGTCTTTGTGATGGCATCGGATAACCTTCCGAAACAACTGAATGCCAAAGCATTGGAATATGGAACGGTAGAATCAATTGGTACAAAACTTTATACGAGCTATGCTTTCCCGTTCGAGATGGCATCGATCATTTTGATCGCAGCAGCAGTCGGAGCCATCGTCTTAGCAAAAAAGAAATTAACATGACATCTCTATCGAATTATCTGATCGTCTCTGCCATCCTCTTTATGATAGGGGCCGGCGGCGTGATGTTTCGCAAGAACGTCATTGTCATCTTTATGTGCGTCGAGCTGATGCTCAATGCCGTGAACCTGACGCTTATCGCATTCAGCCAGTTCATGGGGGACCAGAGTGGGCAGATACTCGTCTTTTTCGTGATGACTGTAGCTGCTGCTGAAGCTGCGGTCGGGCTTGCGATCGTGATCTCTGTATATCGCAATAAGGAGACGGTGGAAATCGATAAATTGAATTTGCTAAAAGGGTAATTTCACTTCAGTGGGGCGGACTTTAGTCCGTCCGAGCGGACGAAGGTCCGCTCCAATACTCATAAAAAATAACTTTTGAAAGACCTGATTCCATATATTATCGCCGCACCTTTGATAGGTTTCCTTATCAACGGGCTTCTTGGCGGTAAATATAAAAATAAAGCTCTTGCCGGATGGATCGGTACATTTGCCGTTACAATCAGCTTTGTTGTCGCCTGCGGGATTTTTGCCGAGATGCTTTCTGCACCGGCTGAATCGAGAGCGATCCATTATAAACTCTTTGACTGGATAAATGTCGGCAGGGTGAATGTCGGCATTTCTTTTTTGATCGATCAGCTTTCCATTATTTTTATTCTCGTCATTACAGGAGTCGGCGCGCTGATCCATCTTTATTCGACAGGATATATGAAGGGCGATCCTGGCTATACACGCTTCTTTACGTATCTGAATCTCTTTATCGTCATGATGCTGACGCTTGTTATGGCAGATAATTATTTGCTCACATTTTTAGGATGGGAAGGCGTTGGGCTTTGTAGTTATCTTTTGATCGGATTCTGGTTTGAAGAAAATAAAAATAACGATGCTGCGAAGAAAGCATTCATCGTAAATCGTATCGGTGATTTCGGATTTTTAGTTGCGATGGGAGTAATGCTAGTGGCATTTGGCTCCTTGAATTACAGCGATGTGTTTTCTCAGGCAGGTAGAATGGCAAGCGGAAATACGACACTGGTTATTATTACGATGATGCTTTTCCTCGGATGCACAGGCAAGAGCGCTCAGATCCCTTTGTATATCTGGCTGCCCGATGCAATGGCAGGCCCGACGCCAGTCTCGGCACTTATCCATGCTGCAACGATNNCTTTTCGCGCTTTCCCCAGATACGCTGATGGTCATTTCGATCGTTGCGATCTGTACTGCTGTACTCGCAGCAATAATCGCTCTGTTTCAGAATGATATTAAGAAAGTCCTTGCCTACTCCACTGTATCTCAATTGGGGTACATGTTTGTTGGGCTCGGAGTTGGCGCATTCAGCGCAGGAGTATTTCATGTATTGACTCATGCATTCTTCAAAGCATGTCTTTTCTTAGGTTCCGGAGCGGTGATTCATGCAATGCATCATGAGCAGGATATGCAGAAAATGGGCGGTCTGAAAAAATATCTGCCGATCACCTTTGTAACATTTCTCATTGCCACTCTTGCCATTGCCGGCATTCCACCATTCGCGGGATTTTTCTCGAAGGATGAAATTTTATGGCGCGCTTTCTCGCAGGGGAGCACATTGCTATGGCTCTTAGGTGCTTTCGGTGCTTTGATGACGGCATTCTATATGTTCCGCGCCGTTTATCTCACCTTTTATGGCAAGGAGCGTTTCGATGCTCATCATCATCCTCCCCATGAAGTAGGTCCTTCGATGTGGATTCCGCTTGTTGCGCTTGCTGCACTTTCTATTCTTGGCGGATTTCTGGGAGTGCCACAAATTCTTGGCGGCGGTGATGCACTTGCTCATTGGCTTGATCCGATCGTTGGAAAAGGGGAAGAGATCGCGATGCAATCGAGAGTTTTGCAAGGAGAAGGGATGGAGGTTCCGCTGATGATCGTTTGTGTCGTTGTTGCGATCATCGGAATCCTTGCCGCAACGCGCTACTATAAATCAAAGACGACTCTTGAAGCCGATGAGAAAAAGATCGGAAGTTTCTATAAACTATCTTCGAATAAATTTTACGTCGATGAGCTTTACGAAGGTGCCGTTATTCAACCGACATACAAGCTTTCGAACAGCTTCCTTTATAAGATCGTCGATGTAAAGATCATTGATGGCATCGTCAACGGCTCGGCTGCAACGATCGATTGGATCAGCAGCACGATTCGAAAAATCCAGACCGGTATCGTACAGAATTATGCTGTTATGATCGTCATAGGAATATTAGTGCTTGTTTCGTATGTACTGATTTTTTAATGGGCTTACTTACTTTACTCATACTCGTCCCACTCGCCGGCGCGGCGCTGTTACACTTTATCAAAGATGCAAAGGCAGCGAAGATATTTACTCTTGCCGTAACGCTTGTTACATTCGCAGTTTCACTATTGCTTTATTTTAGATTCGATTCGAATCAGAGCGGGTTCCAGCTTACAGAAAAACTTCCGTGGATCACTTCGAAAACGATTGCCATTTCATACTATCTCGGCGTGGATGGAATGTCTATGCTTCTTGTACTGCTGACAACATTCCTGATGGTGATAGCACTTATCGGCACATGGAATGCAACCGATAAGAAGATACCCGGGCTGATGGCGCTTCTGTTATTGCTCGAGGCAGGAATGCTGGGAGTTTTTTGTTCGCTCGATCTTTT
>PLXB01000286.1 GCA_003151215.1 Ignavibacteriota bacterium | reverse complement strand
TCGAGCGGAAGTCACGAGAAGATGCGGTTCACTCTTGGTCTGACTGGCTTATACCACTATTTCGAAGGTCGCATCTTTTAGCGCGAGCGAAGTACAACACGGCAAGCCAGCACCCGATCTTTTTCTCTATGCTGCGAGTAAGATGAACGTTGACCCTGCAAACTGCGCCGTGATCGAAGATAGTCCGCACGGTATCATTGCGGCACTCAGTGCAGGGATGAGAGTTTTCGGTTATTGTGGAGGCCTTTCTTCCTGTAATACACTGAAAGAAGCGGGAGCAATTACGTTTAAGGACATGGCGGAATTTCCGGGTCTTTTGCCCTCCTATTTTTCGAATAGTTTGGTTGCACCTGAGTGAAGTCCGGCACTTTCGACAAGAAAGTTTAAGAAAAATCTTATGAGATGCTTGACTTTTGATGTTTTATTTTGTAAATTGAGGAGTTGTCAGGACGAGAAATAGAGATTGGCAAATAAAAAACCCCGGGTGGTGAGAGTTACCCGAGGTCTGATTGAGTTGTGTTGTGTCTTCATAGCCGAGGGTTGTCCCTAGTATCCCCGGCTAAACTTGTTAAAAGCTCTTGTGCGCTGCTTTCTAATATCTGTTACGGAAGGTCCGTAGAGTTGTTTCAGTTGTGATGTGGCTTATTTAGTATTATTACTGTTTTTTCTCTAATTTGGCTGATTGATCGTCGACACAATTGTTCAGTAATTCAGACAAACTCAATTACTGCTTAATACTTTTTCAAATCTCGCGCCAATTAATGAGGTTCTGCTAATTTTTCTCGACTAATTTTTTACCGCTTCTGCATTTAAAAACACCTGAAAAGTCATTTTGTTACCCGAGACTTTGATTTTTGTTCTATATTAACATGAATTAACATGCCAGCTTCCATGGCGTCCTTAGATCAGACACTATTTTTTATACTGATTCGCGTTAATAGCCATACATTATACCCGTTCTTTGTGAATCCGAAATTTAGTTTATAGCTGGCGGAATGGCCTGCCTTCCGCGTAAGGAGCGTCCCCGAAGCGCTCCCATTCTGACCGTCGTCCGTCACAAAATCGAATGCAGAGGCAATGGAGGTTTGCGACCGAATAAAAGATTCTATTACTACGAGAGTTTGGCTATTCGATAGATATGCCCCAGTTCTATCCGCAATTTCTACATAAATCCGAGAAGGACTGATTTGAGCTCGTATCGTATCGAGATCTCTCCGGTTTAAAGCATCTGCAAGTCTACGTATTTGACCGCGCAGATTGATATCGGAATCAACCCCGGTTGCTATAGAAATTATGTGGTCGCGGTTCTCACGAGTGGGGTCATTCTTATGGAAGTGCAATGATTCCCCGCTCCCTGAAAGTGGGAATACCATTAATAGTACGAACGAAATCCATGTGAGCCTTGGAAGCATAGAGCTATGCTTAAACAGCTAATCGGTGAATGCAATTCTGGGTAAGCATTAAACGGAATAAACTATTATCTATCATCTGAAATTTTATCCTCTGAAGGAGCCGATGTATTTTTACAGTAATAGGAAGCTTATGCCATTCGGAATCGAAATAAAAAAATAATAGGGATGAAGAATAGAGACAAAATGATGAAACTGTCATTGTATTTTTCCTAAGAATTTATTTTGGTACAACGGGCACGAAGATTGCCTTGACAAGCATAAATGGCTTTTTCCTCGAAGAGTATCGTACGAATAGTGCTGGTGATTCTTGCTTTCACCGGGATGTATGGCTGCGTGCAGAAAGAAGGCGGTCCGGTACGGGAAACTACCGCTCCTTCCACTGTAACGNNCATCACTATATTCATCATGCCATGGAGCGGGATGCCCAGGAGGAAATAGAGATTACATGCAAAAACATCGAGCCAGGAAATTATACACTCTTTCCCGACTTCGACCACTATCAGACAGCGGTTTATTCGAAAAGAGTGGATTCTTCTCAAGTCTATTTTATTCACGAACATCAGGGTGGCGAGCTTATACTTTCTCGCGTAGATACTGCGGAGCATCGACTGTTCGGTACCTTCCATTTCAATTGCCGGAGCACAAAAGGTAAAGATGTGCAGATAGAAGAAGGCTCCTTTGATAATGTGAAGTATAGCGAATAAAGGAGGGTACCAAGCCCTGTGCCCCTGAAAACCATGTCCTCCTCGGTTTAGGCTAAAATCCTTTTTTAATTCTGTAACTTTTGTCCGCCCGTTGAGTTCTAATGTAGCGAGGGTTCGATCTAAAACGACATCCCTGTAGCCCTCATCATTTTGCGGTACTTGTTTCGCAATTATGGTAAACCTTTCGGGTCTTATACATTCTGGTGCCCTGTCCCGGCCTATTGCCGCTCTATTTATCGTGAGCGCCTTGCTCACTGGATGTCAGCAAGCGGATACGGATCTCAATATACCTGCATCGCAGCTGGTCGTCCCGTCAGATTTCCCGCCGCTTCCCATTCCAGCCAATAACCCGATTACCCCTGCCAAAGTGGAATTGGGCCAGCGTCTCTTTTATGACGTTCGCCTGAGCCGTAACGATTCGCTTTCCTGTTCGAGCTGTCATCAACTTTCAGCGAGCTTTAGCGATTTTGGCAGGGCAATAAGTCCTGGTTTCCGCGGTGGGCGAGGCACTCGCAATTCGCCGGCTCTTGTGAATGTCGCCTACAATACTGCCTTTTTCTGGGATGGCCGCGCGACTTCGCTTGAAGAGCAAGCGGCCGGTCCAATTCTGAATTCTCTGGAACTTGCGAGCGACACTGCTACCGTCGTTTCGAAGATCGCGGCCGATGGAATGTACAAAGACTTCTTTACAAAAGCGTTCGGTGATAACATCGTGACGTTCGGCCGGATTACGCAAGCGATCGCGACCTT
>PLXB01000062.1 GCA_003151215.1 Ignavibacteriota bacterium | reverse complement strand
CCATTAGTAACCAATCATAAGGAGACCATATTATGCTTATCACACCAGAAACCTTACTTGAAGCCATCTCTCTTTTCCGTGATCCTAAAATCTGCGATCAATTCGTGTCTGAAATACGATGGAAGGACGGGCCACAATGTCCCCGCTGTGGTTCATTGAATGTCTGCTGTCTTTCCACTCGCCCATCAATGAGGTGCAGAGTCAAGGGTTGCAGAAAATCATTTAGTATTAAAGTC
This sequence comes from Ignavibacteriota bacterium, assembly GCA_003151215.1. The sequence continues at coordinate 3,666 of PLXB01000062.1, read as the reverse complement.
GGCTCAATCTTGGAAGATAGTCCGCTGCCTCTTACGAAGTGGCTACCGGCGATCTGGATGATCGTAAATTCTAAGATTGGGATTTCCAGTTGGCAAATTACACGTGCCATTGGAGTTACACAAAGCACCGCATGGTTTATGATGCACAGAGTACGGGAGGCAATGAGAAACGAAGCGGTATATAAGCTTTCCGGTGAAGTAGAGATCGATCAAGCATATATCGGAGGCAAAGCAATGAACAGGCGCTCTCCACTCCGGCGCAAGATGAGTACCAAAGAAGCGATGACTGCCGTGGTGGGGATCTTGCAGCGTCGTGGTGAAGTAAGGGCAAAGGTCATAGGTGATTTACGAAGCAGTACTATAGTACCGGAAATATATCGTAATGTCGAAGATGGAACAAGAGTATATACTGATGGTCGGTGCTCTAATTATTGGTTAAAAAGCAAATATGAGCACGAAACGGTGCTTCATAAAAAGGAATTCGTGAGAGNNCACAATTTAAGAGGACGCTCTGTGGTACATATATTCAAATTGCTCCCTTTCATGTCGGCAGATATTTGGACGAACAGGCATTTCGTTATAACCATAGGAAGGAAACTGATGCTGAACGATTCGTTGTAGCCGTTTCACAGATCTTTGGAAGGAGATTGACATACGTAAAATTGACAGGGAAGAAGAAGGAACAGACTGGTATGCTCTGATATTGAACAGAAAGGTTGAAATAAAAAGTATCCGGTTCTTTCATAGGGTGCCGGATACTTTANNTGTATGACGTTCTTTTCTTGAATATTAAGGGAGTACAACGATATGGATAGGTTACCACAGACATCAAATCAATCATCAATAAATTATTAACGGCGTAAAGTATTCTAACGAGTACTGCCAAATTCTTTATGTTCCATCTCCTGAAAAATCGGTTCATCTGCCTTAAACGCTTCAATTTGACGTTTTTTTTCAATGGCACAATGTTTTCTTGTCAGAAAGGTAAAACATAAGATATAGAATTATGATAAAGCCAATCTTGTTCGCTTTCGCATGTGCTGCATTTATCACTGTAGTCATTTCCAGCGGCTGCAATCAAAGCAGTTCGTCGATGATGTCTAAGGCGGGTACCTATATCGGTGAGACGAAAGTATTCGGCTCGGATAGTATCCGCTCCTGGGTAAAGACCGATGACAACGGCAATCCCTCGTCAATAGGAGTAACATTTAAGGAATCGGCTTTTACTGCTCTTGAAAAAGATAGCGACCTGATGACGATGATCATGCTTCCGACAATGATGACGGGTGGGATGATGTCCATGATGGCAATACCTTTTGATCACATCGAAGTCGATTGGGCGCCCAATGGAGATCCGGCTCCCACTCCCTATGATAAAGCTCATCTTGATTGCCATTTTATTACCATGTCAATGATGGATCAGATGGGAATGATGGGCGGTATGGATACGACGAAAATGGATATGAAATATATGCCGCATGGTTATATGTCCGATAGTATGTCCGAAGAAGGAATGGGTGTTCATTGCATGGATACGACTGCAAAGGAATTCCACGGGCAGCCGTTCGATCATACATTTGTATATGGATTTTATCACGGCAATATGGCTTTCATGGAGGCAATGTGCGCAAAATCATTTCTCGATACAAAGACGAGCACAACCATTAATATTCAGCAACCTCAGGCATTCATGAAACCAGGGTATTATCCGCTCAAATATAGCATCAATTATNNAATGCCATAAAAAAGGAGTACTCGATTTCGCTTGACAACTTAACATCGCATTAGAAACCTTTCCCAAAGAAAAAACGTACTCCATCACATGCTTCGCGCTTTAGTATTAATTGCACTTATTTTTTCCACTGTCGGCGTTACGATAACAAGCTATGCTTGTCCGAAAATGCAGATGAAGCAGGAAACGTGCAAGCATTGTAAAGGCGAACATAGTAAGAATGAAACTTCCTCTGACCGGTCCTGCTGCATTTTTTACAGCAAACATCTTGCGCTGAAAACCGATTTCCAAAAGCCGGTGGAATTTCATCCGGTTTTATCTATCGTCCCTTCATTTTTCCCTTTTCATTTTGAATTATATCCAATTTCTGACTCCCCTCTGGCTGTTCCAATAATAGCTATCACCGCTTCCCCCTTAAATCCGGTGGAGAAGTGCGTCCTCTTATCAACCTTCCAGATCTGATTTCTATTTTCTGAATTATTAGTCCCCTTCGCTAACGAAGCGAGTTTGGCATTATTCGATGTTCAATTCGAATCGCCAGTTTTTCAGAATTTATGAATTGTCTTTTATAAAAAATAACGAGATGAAAATAGATAATATTTTTATTCTATCCGGCATCTTTGTATCCTTGATAGCAGCCGGCTGCAATAAAACTCCGGAACCCGCTCCGCGCACCTCTGATACTTCGGCCGTATCTACCGATACTTCACGCATCATTGTGAGCGACACTTCGAAGCGTGAGAAGTCGGGNNAGTCGGCTGCGGATTCTGCCTTCAAAATTTACAGAGTCCTTGCAACAGTGACGGCAATAGACAAGGCAAAAGGCACGATCACTATCGACCATGAGAGGATGGAAGGATATATGGACGCAATGGAAATGGCTTATAAAGTAGGCGATCCTGAGATCTTCGAACGCGTCGCAATAGGTACAGAGGGACATTTTACCTTGCGCGTCATAGATGGAGAAGGGACTATTATTGCAGTCCATGTTCATCATAAANNCTGCTATGCCGGGAATGGATCATAGTAAAATGGATCATTCGAAGATGGATCACTCAAAGCATGATATGAGTGTTCCGATGGGAGTCGAAGGCCACGATCATCATGCCATGATGATCAATGATTTCAAAAAAAGATTTTGGGTCTCGCTTACCATCACAATTCCGGTGCTTGCGTTATCGGCAATGATCCAAATATTCTTCGGATTCCATTTCTCATTCGCCGGTGATAAGTATATATTGTTCGCTCTTTCATCCGTTATCTTCTTCTATGGTGGCCTTCCGTTTTTGCAAGGACTCATATCCGAAGTAAAAGCGAAGAATCCGGGAATGATGACGCTGATCGCAATGGCAATTTCCGTTGCCTATCTCTATAGCACTGCAACGGTATTCGGTTTGCAGGGGATGGATTTCTTCTGGGAGCTTGCCACACTGATCGATATTATGCTCATCGGTCATTNNCCAAGGCATTGCAGTTACTTGTAAGCCTTATGCCATCTACTGCGCATAAAGTGCACGGCGATCACATTATGGATGTGAAGTTGGAAGAGCTTCAGCCTGACGATGTTATTCTTGTGAAGTCCGGTGAAAAGGTCCCTGCCGATGGCGTCATTACCGAAGGAGAAAGTTATCTGAATGAATCCATGCTTACCGGCGAATCAAAGCCTATTAAGAAAGAAGTAAATACAAAAGTGATCGGCGGTTCGATCAATGGGAATGGCTCGCTGAAAGTGAAAGTCATGCATACGGGCAAAGACAGCTACATGAATAAGGTGATCAAAATGGTCAGCGAGGCGCAGGCAGCAAAGTCACAAATGCAAAATCTTTCCGATCGCGCAGCGAAATGGCTTACCTATATCGCGCTCGGAGTCGGTTTCGGAACGTTGGCTGTATGGCTTATACTTGGCTATCCATTTGTCTTCGGATTGGAAAGAA
>PLXB01000315.1 GCA_003151215.1 Ignavibacteriota bacterium | reverse complement strand
ACCGCCGCCGCCACCACCGCCGCGACGATCGTCATACGGCCTGCGGTTGTCGTAATTTCTTCCTCCGCCTTGCTGAGGTCTGCTGAATCCTCCGGATCTCGGAGCACTTTGATTGCGATCTCTGAAACCGCCACCGCCGCCCGGACGGAAACCCGTATTCGGACGCTGCATCCGCATGATCCGTTTTTGAGCGCGCTTTTCGGTCTTGATCTTCTTGCGTTTAGCCTGCTGAGTCTTGGAATCGCGATTCTTGCGCTGCTGCTTCGGTTTCTGTGGATCTTTCGCCGGAGGCATGATGGCATGCCAATGTTCTTCGGACATCAACGCCTGTGCGCGTTTCGGTTTTGCAATGAGTTCGGATGAATCGATCCCTAAAATTTCATCGGCTACAAGTTTACCGGAAAGAATTGCCGATGCAATGGAAGTATGTCCGGCAATATAATCATTGGCAAGATAGACCGTTGCGCCGAGCTTCACCTTTTGAACTTCCTGAGCCTTGAATGGAGTGCTTTTCAACAAGCCATGACGCCAGCGCTGTATCTCGCTATAGGTCATATCAGGTAATGCCGTATCCATCGCTTCTTCGAAGACTCGCTCGATCGCCGCGTAGGTTTCGCTGTCCCCTTTATCGATATATTCGCGGCTGACCTCAGAACCAAGCTGCATCACAAAAACATTTTCCCCTTTACGAACGCCGAGCTTGCGCTTTTTTTGTTCACGCGAAAGAAAGAACAGAGGAGCAGTGGGATCTTCGGTGAAGAGCGTGGAGAACGACTGCTTCAATTTTAATCGTGAAATACCAAAGATCGCACCGACCATCGGCTCGTATTCCACCTCTGCAAGTTTCTCGCATAATTTCTTTATCGTCCGCGTCCCTTCGGCATGAGCTTGCAAAAGAGCTAAAGCATCGGGCGCCGGAACGGCAAGAACGATCGTATTCGATTCGATCTTTTCTCCGCGCTGATTCTTCATCGTCAGATTTTTATCGCCGACAATAAATTCGCTGATCCTGGTATGAGTACGAGTCGGAATTTCATTCATCAGCGCTTCGGCAAATGCCTTCATTCCTGCTTCGAGATAAAACCAATCCGGCATATCTACTTTTTTTGCGGTAGCAAGTGAGCGCCCGTCGAATTGCAGGACATTGCCCGGATACGGTTTGAGTAATTCCAATGCGCCTCGCTCGCCCAGGATAGCACGAAGAAGTTCGCGCGCTTCTTTTTCGAGTTTATTGGTTGTCTTGGAAAAATCGAATTTCTGCTGGCCGACATCGATCGTCCGGTAGCCGAGATTATGCGTTGTTGCACGTCCGCCCAGACCCCGAGACCATTCGAGGAGGGTAACGTCCTTATCGGCACGATGGAGAAAGTACGCGGCTGCCAGACCTGAGAATCCGCCGCCTATAATGGTGATCATAGTATGTTGATGTTAATGAATGAAAGAAATACTTCAATAAAAAAAATGCAACCGTCTTTCGTAGGAGAGCAAGAACTGTGTTCTGAAGCTATGCTGCCGTGATGCAGAATGAAGGGCTTTGCCCGCGCTATCAATACTATTCGAGAGTTCTCCGAGTGCTAACCTGTTAGTGGTTTTTAGCTGATTCTTGAATCGTTAGACTTTTGAACCGAATTACCGTTTGTGAGAGCGGTGTATGCTTCGTTTTTCTTCNNGCTCAGAGGTATGATGTCATTAAAAATACGGGGCATCTGACTCACACTTTTACCCCTCCGGCTTGCGTTATTATTTATGCAAATATACTAACGGGAAATCTTCGAAATAAGTTTTCCCTCTCAAACTGCTATCTACGGAATTTACTATTTTATTGATTTTTGATTTTTCCGAAGAGCGGCATCACGATTATTCTTTAATAAACCGCGTCCGGGCTATGACATTTCCGGATTTATCCATAAGCTTTGCGTAATATACTCCTTCAGCAATCCCCGAAAGTGAGACCATAATATCTTTGGCACCGCCTTCAGTGTATATTTCTTGTTTGGCAACGGCCATTCCCTTTTCATCGTAGATAAGCAAAGAGCCTTGTACGGGTTGCGTCGATGCAAAATGCAGATGAATCATATTTCCCGCGGGATTCGGATAAAGTTCGAGCGAAACACCCGGCGGCATTGCTTTCATATCGCCGGTGCCGAGCCCAAGAAGCGGGCGTTTCCATACGCTGGGTCCGCCGCTATAGAGATATGTGCCATCTGAAGCAAGCGGTCCGAAGATATTTGGCATTCCGTAATTTAAATATTTCCATGTCGTCCCCCCGTCCACACTTGCATAAAGTCCGTCGAGCGTTGTTCCGTTACCGTTCACCGAAGCTAAAAATGCAGAGCTAACTTCGATCATGAAGGTCACGTCGGCACCGGAAGATAATCCCGGAAGCGGTATCCATGTTGAACCGTTATCATCGGAGCGAAATAATCCGCTGCCGTATGTTCCCAAATAAAAACTATTATTCATATAACATAGTAATGCCGGAAAATTTACAGTGCTTGCACTTTGCCATGATGTTCCGTTATCGGAGGAGCGGTAAACAGTGTAAAGACTTGTAAATGTTTGAAACAGATTTGCGCGCTGCACGGCAAGAATAGTGCCTGAGCCATTCGAGCTTAGGCAATGCGGCAGGAAATAGAATTCCGTGTCGAAAGAATTCGTGAATGATAAAACACTATCCCATGCCGCTCCGCCGTTATCGGATATATCGATTTCCGAAGTTCCGGAGATAGGATCTCCGCTTTGGCGGCTGGCAAAAAGCCGGTTTGAGGCACCTTCAGCAAGCGCTGTAATCTGCCCGGTATCTATAGGATTCCAGCTCGCCCCATTCCAGGAATAAAGCCCCGCGCCGAAAGCATAAAAATTAGTCGATCCTTTGAGGAAACCAGTGATCGCAATGTCATTGAGATCTGCCAGATTCTGCGGATCATGCCATGACGTGCCGATATCGGAAGAAAATGAAATGCCTCGCTCGGTGATGGCAAAAATATCTCCGCCGTTTGCCGCGACTCCCGAAACCGAAGCTGCAAGAAGTCCGTCAGTGCTGTATTTCCATTGAGTTGATAAAATGCTTTGGCTCAATATCCCTGTTGATGATCCTAAGTAGGTCATTCCTCGATTGATATCGAAGCCGACAGAGAAGAAATTGGATGCATTCGCAGGTAAACCATTGCCGCTGGGATTCGCCCATGTCTGCCCTCCGTCATGTGTAACGAAAATATTATTCAGCGAAGAGATCGCAATAATATTATTTCCCGAACCTGTAAGATGGGCAATATATTCCGCATTGTCTTTGAGATCATTAATACGGGGTGTGGTCCAGGATACCCCTCCGTCATTAGAATAGATCACGCCCCCAATAATACCGAATATGATCGTATTTCCTGCGACTGCGCCACTCCATATTTCATTCGTTTGTGTCGTATCAATATTAAGAATTGATTGCGTCCAGGTTGATCCGTCCGATGACCGATAGACCCCTATATGCCCGTCATTATATGTACCGGCAATAAGATCATTAC
>PLXB01000403.1 GCA_003151215.1 Ignavibacteriota bacterium | reverse complement strand
AGAGCTTACACGCAGACGTGCACGCGCGCCATCGGAAATATTAACGGCATCAATACCAGACTTTGCTAAAAACGATGCACCTTCAGTGACGCTTGACATATCAAGTCCGCGTGGAACGTCAAGCTCCACTGTTGCCATAAACTTATTACCTATATTGTTTTTGAAGCTGGAAAAATGTTCATGAACCTGAGCACTGTCCACTTTTTCCTGCTTCACATCTATTCGTTCAGGCTTGATCTCAGCTACATACATCCCCCGAACCGATTCAGCGATCATCTTTACATGCTCAGCCGTAGCACCACCGCATGCCCCAATGATACCGACTCCGGCTTCCACAAGCCGTTTCGCGCTTTCTCCGACATATTCAGGAGTAGCATTATAATAGGCCCGCCCATCTATAAGAGTCGGAATCCCAATATCAGGTTGTGCGCTCATCGGCATTTGCGGTAATGCAAAAGCTTTCACGATCGAAATCATGCGCTGCGGACCGACAGTGCCGTTCGTACCGATCACTTCAACGTCAAGATCGCGAAGTCGCTCTGCAACTCGTCGCGCATAATCCGTTGCAAGAAGTGCTCCGTCTTCAGGGAATGTTTTTTGTGCTATGATAGGAAGATGTGGAGCAACCTTTTTTGCCGCTTGAATTGCAAGCTCAAGTTCGGCAAGTTCGATAAAACTTTTTAATATCAGCACGTCGGGGCCCCCATCGGATAACGCCCCGATCTGCTCTTCGAACGATTTTAGTACGGCATCAGGCTTTGATGGTCCGAGAGGAGAAAGATATTTTCCAACCGGACCAACCGAAGCTGCGACAAATAGTCCCTTTTCTCCGGCTACGCTTCTGGCAAGCCAAACACCTTTACGATTGATCTCGTAGGCGCGCTGCCGCAAACCAAACCGCTCTAAAGCTAACGGGGATGCATGTTCCGTGTTCGTCTGTAAAAGCTCCGCTCCGGCATCGGCAAACTCATGGTGGACATGCTCGACAGCGACCGGTTGACTGAGGTTATAATTTTCGATAGGATGATCCCGATATCCTAGTTGCGCCAGGACGACTTCCATTGAGCCATCGGTAACGATAGGCTTTGTTTGTAAGGTTTGGAGTCGTTCGTGGAATCGAGTCAAAGTGTTGGGGAATAGTAATTAAAAATGAGAGGCAGCATCTATGATTGCCGTAAACGCCTTTGCATCAAGCGATGCACCGCCAATAAGTCCTCCGTCAATATCTGCCTCAGTCAAAAGCTCTGCTGCATTCGCAGCGCTCATACTGCCGCCATATTGAATGATAATTTGAGATGCAAGAGTTTCATCGTAGAGTTTTCCGAGTTCGGAGCGAATGTAAGAATGAGAGTCCTGGGCAATATCAGGGGTAGCTGTTCTTCCTGTTCCGATCGCCCATACCGGCTCATATGCAATGGTAATCATCTTTGCCTGAACTGCTGTGATTCCGCGCAGGCATTCAGTAAGTTGATGCAACAAGACTTCATAGGTCTGCGCCAGTTCCCTTTCTTCATGGGTTTCGCCAATGCAAAGAATCGGTTTTAGTCCGACACTCAGAGTAGCTTTCATCTTCTTATTGATCAATTCATTTGTCTCATTAAACAACGTTCTCCGTTCGGAATGCCCAAGAATGACATAGGTACATCCTGCCTCGGAGAGCATGCGCGCCGAGACCTCTCCGGTAAATGCGCCTTTCGTTTCCGAATGACAATTTTGAGCTCCGATGGCAATTTGCACACCTCGCTGGCTCAAAAGAGATTGTGCCATTGCTAAAGAAGTGAAAGGCGGACAAAGGGCGATCTCTACTTTTCTGAATTTCTCATCCCAAAGTCCGACAATACCTGCAAGAAGGGTACTCGTTTCTTCGAGCGTACCATTCATCTTCCAATTCCCGCAAATGAATTTTCTTCTCATATTTTTTCCAATTCCTCTTTGACTACTTCGTTAAGCAGCGTCGGATTTGCCTTTCCACTCATTACTTTCATTGTCTGTCCGACGAAAAAGCCAAAGAGATTTATTTTGCCTGCCTTATATTTTTTAAGGTTTTCCGGATTTGCACTGAGAACATTTTTCACTGCTTCACGCAAAGCCCCTTCATCGGAAACTTGCACCATTCCACGTTCGGCAACGATTTCTCTCGGAGAATTTTTGGAATTCAGCAACTCCGGTAAAAGATCTTTTGCAATTTTATTTGAAATGGTCTTTTCGCCAACTAAGGAGACAAGTTCTGCCAAATGCAGAGGGTGTAATCCTAATTTTCCGATCCCTACTTTCATTTCAGAAAGCAGCCGCATGACATCTCCCATTAAATAGTTGGAGATATTCTTTATGAGATCCTTCGGGGCTGTTCTGAGCCCCGCAACTGCGTCTTCAAAAAAATCGGCAACTTCTTTTTCAGCCGTCAGAACGTCGGCATCATATTTCGGCAGACTGAAATGACTTACGAATCTATCCCTGCGGGCACGCTGCATCTCAGGCAATGCTGCACGTACTTCCTCCAGATATTCCTTCGAGATAGTTACCGGCAGAAGATCGGGTTCGGGGAAATAGCGGTANNTCTTTTGTCCTCATCGGGCGCGTCAATCCTTTATTTGCGTCGAAGAGCATGGTTTGATGTAAGACCTTTTCGCCGGATTCCACGACACCGATTTGTCGTTCGATCTCGGATTCGATCGCCAGTTTGACATTCCGGAAGGAATTAAGATTCTTCACTTCCGTTTTTTGCCCAAATTTTTCTGCGCCTCGCAAGCGAACTGAAACATTAGCATCGCACCTGAGCGAGCCTTCTTCCATGTTGCCATCGCAAATGCCAAGATAGGTGACAATTG
>PLXB01000473.1 GCA_003151215.1 Ignavibacteriota bacterium | reverse complement strand
CCTTCGACATCTCGAATATTCCTCGCGGGATTTATAGCATTGCGATCGATCGTGATGGTCTATTGGTGCCAGTCGGGAAAGTTGCGGTTGTTTCGAGATAACTGCCGGGAATAAGCCTATGGCTGAGCAAGCCATAATGCTTCCATAAAAATCACCCTTTTCTCACATTTCCTGTGTAACTTTTGGGCCTGAGCGAAGTTATTGCTTCTATCTGATCACCATATTGAGAAAACTTATGCGTCCCTTCTGCTACAGTGTTTTCACTTTCTTTCTTTTGACAATTCAGAACTCCACTCTTAATGCTCAATGGGTACAGACGAGCGGACTATATGCTAACGCTCAGGTTACGTGTTTCGCAACCATTGGTTCAAATCTTTTCGTCGGGACTTGGTATGGCGCCTATCGCTCCTCTGACAATGGCACGAATTGGGCAAGAATAAGTGATGAATCTCTATATATTAGAAGTCTCGCAGCCGTCGGCACCAATCTTTTTGCTGGGACCCCTAATGGCGTCTATCGTTCGACGGACATCGGCACAAGCTGGACTCTTGTAAGTTCTGCTCTGGTAGGTAATGCAACGAACATTAGAACTCTGATCGCGAACGGCACATCTCTTTTTGCGGGGACAGATAGCGGTGTTTATAAATCCGGCGATAACGGTACAAACTGGACAGTAGTAAATTCCGGATTACCGGATTTGCATATTACTCTTCTAGGAGCTATCGGGACATCTCTCTTTGTAGCAACCCGTGATAGCGGTCTTTATCGATCGACCGATAGCGGAACAACCTGGACAATACCAAGCAAGACTTTCAAAGGCACTCATTCGGGCTTTACCTCTTTTGCGGCCATCGGCATCTATCTTTTCGCCGGAACTGCCAGCGGAGTCATACTCACAACAGATAATGGCGTAAAATGGAAGTCGGTAAGGACGGGCTTAAGAAGCGATAATATTACTGCACTTGCTGCGCAGGGTACCACTCTTTTTGCGGGGACGCCTTACGGAGTTTGCTTCTCTACAAACAACGGCACAAGCTGGAGTGCCGCAAATACTGGCTTGACCCCTGGAATAGCTCAGGACATTAGTGCTATTGCTGCGAAGGATACAAATCTTTTTATCGGGACAAATGGAGGAGGTGTTTACCGCTCCTCTGATAATGTCTTAAATTGGAATCTTGTAAATAATGGACTGAATGGCAGTCTTCTGTCTGTTTATTATCTCTCGGTTTTCGGTCCAAGTCTATTTGCCGCTTACACTGAGGATCCTTCGAGTAGACTTTCTTATGGGACCTTTCTTTCAACGGATAGGGGTGTAAATTGGAAACCAATTACCACTTTAACAGAAAGAGCTTCGGTCGTCGAGGCATTTGTTATGATTGGGACGAATCTTTTCGCGGGGACTAATACCGGTGTTTATCTTTCTACTGATAATGGCACGACATGGGTTTCTGTTGACAGTGGTCTCACTAATTCATTCGTAACTTCCCTTGTCGTGATTGGTACGAATTTTTTCGCCGGAACTCATGGTGAGGTGTTTATCAATCCACTGATAATGGCGCAAGCTGGAGTTTATCAGATACTACAATAGCTAACTTATATGTCAGTTCTCTCATAGTAAGTGGAACGACTCTTTTTGCGGGGACTTATATTGGTGTCTCCAATTACTCTTATAGTGTCTATCGTTCTTCCGACTCCGGCAGGAGCTGGACGCCATCAAGCTCAGGATTGCCTGACACCTTATATGTACTTTCTTTTGCTGTTATCGACACAAATCTTTTTATTGGGACTTCCAAAGGCGTTTTTCGCTCGACAGATAATGGTACAAGCTGGAAAATTCTGAATAATGGCTTGCCCAGTATTCTATCTGACATTTTTGACTGCCCCCTGACGACCAGCGGCAAAAATCTCTTCGTAGGAATTTATGACAATATTTATCTTTCGACCGATAACGGAACGAGCTGGACATCCGCGAACTCCGGCTTGACAGGTTTATCAATGCTCTCACTCGCAACCAGTAGCACAGACCTTTTTGCTGGAACATCTGCAGGTGTTTGGAGACGACCTCTTTCCGAAATGGTCTCTACCGTACGACAGACTTCAAATGACCCCTCTTTGGAAGTTAGATTGGAGCAGAATTATCCGAACCCGGTAAGTTCTACTACAGCAATAGACTTTAGTATTCCTCATTCGGGGCATGTATCACTTCGTGTCTATGATCTAACTGGCCGACAAGTAGCTACGCTGGTGAATAAGAATATGTCTGCTGGCGGATACTCGGTGTCCTGGGATGTCGTACACATTCCGAGCGGTGTGTACCGATACTTATTGGAGGCTGACGGTGCTGTGCAAACGCGAAGTATCGTCGTAGTGAGATAACTCTTTAAATTCTTAAAGACCACAGGGACATGCCGCTGGCGAGCCACTGTTTTGTTATTGGGCACCTTCCATTGCCACATTGACGCAAGGCTATCGATTCCATTTTTTCTCCGGATCGACGGATGAGATGCAACTACCCGCGACCGGTTTTATGTTGCAGCAAATTCATGGTGGAGAGGCTTGTTGAGCGATGCAGGCCGCGTTTTCGAGACAACCTCCGTTCTTGCTGCCACCACGTATTTGTGATGTTTGGAAACTGATCCATACACTGCTTCATACATACTATACTCTATCGTATCATGCCAGCCAACATTTCCCGCAAGCCAACTCGGATACCCATGTATCGCACCTTCGCAATGGGTCGGGACTTGCGACAATATCTCGAACTTCTGCGCCGCCTTTCCAAGGAACAGGGCGATGTAATTTCACTCAAGAT
>PLXB01000213.1 GCA_003151215.1 Ignavibacteriota bacterium | reverse complement strand
ATGTATCTATTAAGTCGCGGGTGAGTGCATTAACAGTCGGAGTTTTGAAACCGGCTTTAAACAGAACATTGAGAGCGAATATATTACATTTAGTTGCGTGATTAAGTTTAATCTCCCTGTTATCAAGCCAATATAAATAAGTATCAGAGATTGACGGCGAATACATTTCATTCTGCTGTTCATCTTTGGCGATATTAATTATTGCAGCGCCGGCACCTTCATCATATGTATTTTCAGTCGGATTATTATCCGAAGTATTTTCCGGCGGATTATCATCTGTTCTGGACGAAGAACACGCTGAGATATAAACACAAACAAACGCAAATCCAAGATACCGTAATATTNNCAAATCTAAGCTAAAGTTTCAATTTAAGCAATTGTTTAAACTACCTGATTTTAGTGAGGGTTGAGTCTGTGTTGTTTTCATGCAATTTTTGGACAAATATTGTGAAACTAATAAAAAAACCACCCCGATTTTCACCGGGATGGTTTATTATGCTAGATCCGAGCAGTTGCTTTATTTCTAACCTGGCCGCTATGATTTCGCCTATGGGCTCTTTATGTTTTTTGTCTCACGTTTGACGTCTCACATGTTTACTTCTTATCATCATCTACAACTTCATAATCAGCGTTCTCTACCTTTTTGCCGTCGCCTTCTGTTTTGGGCTGTTCACCGCCGGCTTCGGTTTTCTGTTCGCCTGTTTGCTGCTCGTTGCCTGTTGCCTGGCTGTACATCTGGGTAGATGCTTCGCTCCATGCAGCATTCATAGCTTCGATCGCTGATTTGATCTCTTCAATGTTCGTGCCCTTCTGAGCTTCTTTCAGCTTGCCCACAGCGTTCTCTATCTTCATCTTAGTTTCGCTTGAAAGCTTGCCTTCGAATTCTTTCAGGTTCTTCTCGCTCGTGAACACAAGCTGGTCCGCCTGGTTCTTTATTTCTACTTCTTCCTTTTTCTTTTTATCATCTTATTCATGTTCCTTTGCATCGCGTTTCATCTTTTCAATTTCAGCATCGTTCAGACCGCTGGAGTGAGTTATCTTTAGCGATTGCTCTTTACCTGTGGCTTTGTCTTTTGCCGCAACGTGTAAAATACCGTTTGCGTCAATATCAAAAGTCACTTCGATCTGTGGTGTGCCACGCGGTGCCGGAGGAATGCCATCAAGGTGGAATCTGCCAAGCGATTTATTATCGTTTGCCATCGGACGCTCGCCTTGGGTGATATGAATTTCCACTGAAGGCTGACTATCCGAAGCAGTCGAGAATGTTTCCGATTTCCTTGTCGGAATGGTTGTATTCGATTGGATCATCGGCGTTGCGACTCCACCCATTGTCTCGATTCCGAGTGTAAGAGGGGTAACGTCTAAAAGAAGCACGTCAGTAACTTCACCAGTCAGAACGGCACCCTGAATAGCGGCACCGACTGCAACGACTTCATCAGGATTCACACCCTTATGCGGCTCTTTGCCGAACAGATTACGGACGATCTCCTGCACTTTTGGAATGCGCGTCGATCCGCCGACAAGAATAACTTCGTCAATATCGTTCGGTGTTACTTTTGCGTTTGCCAGTGCGCGCTTACAAGGCTCAACAGAGCGTTCTAAAATATCTTTGACAAGCTGTTCGAATTTCGAACGCGTCATGGCAATATTCAAATGCTTCGGTCCATCGGAAGTTGCTGTGATGAAGGGAAGATTGATATCGGTCTGCATCAACGAGGAAAGCTCCATCTTCGCTTTCTCGGAAGCTTCCTTCAGGCGCTGAAGAGCCATGGGATCTTTGCGCAGATCAACTCCATCGCTCTTAACGAACTCATCTGCCAGATAATCGACAAGCCGTGCGTCAATATTATCGCCGCCAAGATGCGTATCGCCATCGGTTGATTTTACTTCGAAAACTCCATCGCCGAGTTCGAGAATAGAAATATCGAACGTGCCGCCGCCAANNACGTCGAACGTGCCGCCGCCAAAGTCATAGACAGCGATCTTCTCGTTCTTGCCTTTCTTGTCAAGGCCGTAAGCCAGCGCAGCAGCCGTGGGCTCATTGATGATCCGGCGGACGGTAAGTCCTGCGATCTCGCCGGCATCCTTGGTTGCCTGGCGCTGAGCGTCATTAAAATATGCAGGGACGGTGATAACCGCTTCGGTAATTTTTTGTCCAAGATAATCCTCGGCAGTCTGCTTCATTTTTTGCAGGATCATTGCCGAAATCTCCTGCGGGGTGTATTCCTTGCCGCTAATATCGACACGAACGGCGTTTCCTTCGCCGGCTTTGATCTTATATGGGACGAGCTTCTGCTCCTCGCTTACTTCATCGGTTCTGCGACCCATAAAGCGCTTAATGGAATAGACGGTGTTGCCGGGATTGGTGACTGCCTGGCGTTTTGCAGCCTGCCCGACAAGACGCTCACCGGTCTTGGTGAATGCAACGATCGAGGGCGTCGTGCGCGAACCCTCGCTATTAGCGATAACAACGGGCTGAGTGCCTTCCATTACCGATACGCACGAATTTGTCGTGCCAAGATCGATTCCTATAATTTTACTCATATATTTTGCCTTTCAATTTTAATAAACTTTTTCAACAGTGTCGTTGGCGGGAGGACTTTAGGGAGATTGCTTCTTCTCCCTACGGGACTTCCTCACATTGACATATATATAATCATTCCACATTTCCGTAGCGCTTCAGTGACCCCTTCGCTATTAAAGCAAGCAGAACAAGCACGGCAACACCGGCGACAATAATACCCATCAGTATTTTTACAAACATTGTTTCTATCATTGATTAATTAAAGTGTGCAAAAATACGAGTTTTATAAAGCCTGCAAAGGACGGAAGCTTTTTCCGTCCTTTGCGATACTGTTCAATTTACTTTTTTCCCGTTGGAATTGCCGTTGAAGTTGATCGGGATTTCCCGCTCTTTCGGCTTCTCCGGCTCTTTTTTCGGTATGGTAACCTCAAGAACTCCGTTATTGAAGTTGGCGACGACATGCTCATCATCGGCATTATCCGGAAGCGTGAACTGCCGCGCGAATTCGCCGTAACGGCGCTCAATTCGGAAGTAATTCTTATCTCCGGTCTTCGTCTCATGTTTTTTCTCGCCGCGAAGGGTAAGCACTCCTTCGGAGACAGTGACTTTCACATCGTCATTCGACATGCCCGGAAGTTCTGCATGTACGAAGATATTATTGGTATCTTCAGAGATATCGACGCGGGGCACATATGCCGTGGGTGTCTGCCATCCATCGGTATCACGGTTTAAATCTTCAAAAAAGCTGCGCATATATTTCGGAAAAAATCCGACGCCATTATGCGGGCGTGTAATAATTCCATTCATAGTTTTTATTCCTTTCTGATTAATAATTTTCTTCAGCACAAAATCCCTATAGGAAATTATCGTGCCAAAGTTCTTTTCCTTGATTAAGGGGGAATTTGAAAGGGGAGAGGAGAAATAGAGATCAGCTACTACCATAAATGACAGGGGAAGAGGCAGAATAACTGACAGAATCCAAACGAGAATTAAGAAGAAAGAATTCGCTACAGCAATTACCTTCAACGCAAAAGGGCACGCCCTATAGGCGCGCCCTCAATGCAACTATGAAAACTTTTAACGATTATCTTGTCAAGATCAGTTCTCTGGCAAGTTTGATATTCCCGCTTTCGAGCATATAAATATATGTTCCG
>PLXB01000017.1 GCA_003151215.1 Ignavibacteriota bacterium | reverse complement strand
CTTTGCCATAAATTATTGATCCTTGATGAATTTGATGAAGAGGCGTTGCAGGGGCTGTTAAGAGTTAGCGCACGCCGACATCAAACGGCTAAACTCATTAGCCTATATGAAAACTATTCCCAAAAATTAAAACAAGAGTTTGGCAGCGATCCTTCAAATGAATTGCGCACATTATATTCAAGTCTAATCCAAGGCGCCTCAAGATTTGCTCCAGATTAGCACGCATTGTTCTATTTTGCAACAAAGCACTGCCTGGCGTTTCTATTTGTAATAGCCGAATGGTTGATTGGGTAAGTTTCTTTTAGAATAGACTTTCTGTTGTTTCTAAAATCAACGGAATTCGACAAAATTCTAATAAGTTAGTAATCATTAAAAATAAGATAAAAGAAATAAAAGTGTCAGGGGTCTTGACAGATCTGTATTTATATTGTATGCTACTAAAAAGTGAGATGCCCCGGTAAATTGAATCACAATAATACCGGGAAGCGATAATCCTTCAGGCTGTTCTTACATCGTCTTTGTTATTACAGAATGCTTAAATTATGTCCATCATGCTCCTATATTGGTAACGACGGAGAGCATGTGTGCCCATTTTGCAAGGCTGACCTTTCTACTGGAAAACCACGTCACGCCAGAGAGCGAAGTGTTTTGCAGGGGTTCGGAGGTAAGCGCAATGCCTCTCCGGTTTTAAAGGCCTGTTACTATAAACAGGAGTATCCCGACCAATCCGAGAATGATGCAATATTTGGCTTCGGATCGGGAATTAATAGACATTAAAATAACTTTCACAACTGGATTTTTCAAACACCGTAGATATGAACTCCCCTAAAACAATGTGGCTTCGTGTATTTGCTCTGGTTGCTATTGCCAGTGCAGCCCTAACGTCGTGCTCGGTTAGTCCCGATGGCCCGGCTACGGACGGAGCGTCTCATGGAACACTCGGCAGCACGGACATGTCCGATTATTACTATAAAAAGGCTGCTGGATGGACTTATGTATTCCAGAATGTCCAAAACATCTATGCAAACAGTGGGACTATCTCGCTTCAGGGAGCGAACGACACTATAAAGACGATGGGATTCAATGGATTTGCCCCTAATGGTGATTCGTTATTCCGTTATGAAATAAGCTATAGAGTTTCATCTGCTTGGGCTGGACGCAAAGAAATCGTCATGTGGTATTTGCCCTCGACCCGTTCCAATAGAACGGTTGGTGCTTTCATCGATGGGGGGGCTATTATCGATGGAATGGTCGCGATGAACAAACGTCCTCGACCGGTTTCTACCGATACGATACTTGCTGGTGTAGTTGGCCGTGTCCGCACATTAGTTGATGACTTCTCGAATACCGGAACCTATGCTTGGCAGAAGGACACGTTATGGTGCAGCTCAAATAAAGATTCTGTCTTTATTTGGGAAAGATTCTATCCAGGTGGTCCGCTTACGAAATCGCGTTGCATTTTTATTCGGAATTTCTCGAATAATGTTCAATGGGTATACGATCTCGTAAATAACCCCACTACCACCTATTATGCGGTGCAGAAATCTAATGTTTCAATGACCGTTCCTGCCGGCACCTTTTCAAACTGTGTCAATATTATTGTCAACACCCCAGAAGTGGATGACCACGATTTCAATCGTGAGAATAAATGGTACGCTTGTGGGGCCGGCCCGATCTATCAATATGATTGGTGGTATGTAACCACGGACGGTAATTATTTTACTGTGGAAGATTTTACTCGCTCGCTTGTTTCACTTACTCAGCAATAATAAAAATTCTTAAACAAAAGAAGGCTCCAAAAATGGGGCCTTCTTTCGTTTTAAAACGTTCAAAACCGTTGCGGAATATTCTCGATCGTGCGAAGAGTGTCACGTGCAATGAGAAGTTCTTCGTTAGTGGGAATCACATAGGCTGTGAGTGGAGATTGCTTTGTAATTGCTCCTTCGATGCCATTAATTGCCTGGTTGTTTGCCGATTGGTCGAGTTCCAGTCCGAACCATTGCATTCCATCTAAGATGCGGCGGCGAATCTCCGGTGAGTTTTCTCCGATCCCACCGGTAAAGATAATGGCGATTTCTTTCATCTTATCGTNNGAGCTTCGATTGAGCAGGGAATAAATTTCCGGAAGTCCCATGCCCTCTTTCTGTGCAATAAAATCCGTGAGTGCAGGGTCAATATCGCCTGATCGTGTTCCCATGACGAGTCCTTCCAAAGGTGTGAAGCCCATGGAAGTATCGATCGATTCTCCTCGCGAAATAGCGCAGGCGCTTGAGCCATTCCCTAAATGGAGTGTAATTGCAAAGACTTCATCTCGTGGAATATTTCGAAGTTGCCGATAGCGATATGCTACATACCTGTGTGACGTCCCGTGGAAACCATACCGCCGGACTTTATAGCGACGATAAAATTGATAGGGTATCGCATAGAGATATGCATGTTCCGGCAACGTATGGTGAAAGGCTGTGTCGAATACGACTGCCTGCGGTACTCCATGGCCCAGCACCTCTCTTGTCGCCTTGATACCGGCGATATTTGCAGGGTTATGCAGCGGAGCCAATTCGATCAGGTTTTCGAGCTCATGCAGCACAGCATCGTCGATCACAATCGACTTTGTAAATTGCTCTCCCCCATGTACGAAGCGATGACCGACTGCATCCAAATTTGAAATCGAACCGATTCCATCGATCTTTGCCTGAGGTGATACAAGCCACCGGAGGACATAATCTATTGCCGCACGGTGGTCGCGAAGCGGTACAGCAAGGCGCTCCGGTTTCTCAGCGCTGCCATGAAGCGTTAGCAATGACTGAGAACCAATCCGTTCAATGGAACCGGCAGCAAGCCGTTTATCGGTATTGGCGATGATACTGGCCTCATCCGTCCGAATTACTTGAAACTTCAGGCTTGAAGAGCCACAATTGAGTACGAGTATATTCATGACTATCCTTTGGGGTTCGTTGGGCGAATATCGAGTTCGGAAACAGTCACGTGGGCAGGAAGCTGAGCAGCGAGATAAACCGCCTCGGCAATGTCCTCAGGCTGCATTGCGTTCGCGGAGCGTATAGAGTCAGAACCTCGTCCCGAATCGAAGAAAGCCGTGTCGACACTGCCCGGAAAAATTGTCAGCACGCGAATGTTATGTTGCCTGGCTTCCAGAAAGAGTGACTGCATCAACCCGCGAACACCGAACTTTGAAGCACAATAAGCAGCTTCCCCTGTAAATCCATTCTTGCCAGCAAGCGAGCTAATCGTGACGATTGTGCCACTCTTTCGCGCAATCATGGAAGGTAAAAGTGCCTGAGTCATTAGGAATACGCCACGCAAATTTGTTGCGAGTACCGAATCGAACTCTTCGACTTTCATTTGTTCGACTGACCGAAAAATGCCAAAGCCTGCATTATTGATGAGAATATCGACGGGCCCGAACCGCTCGGTTGCATCGGCAGTGAATGACAAAACATCCCTATCCTTTGCTACATTGCAAGAGGCTGCGTAAAGTTGAATATTAATATGTTCTTCTTCAATTTGCTTCGTAGCAACGGCCAGTTTATGCTCATCGCGCGCGCATAAGGAAAGGCAAATTTTTGCAGGTTCTCCATCCTTCTCGGAAGGGGAAAGCGGAGGAAGCGCCGCGAATTTTCGAGCGATTGCCAGGCCAATCCCTTGTGAGGCACCCGTTATAAGTACATGCATGAGATTTAGAGAAGAGAGCCAATAGAAAAATAAAATCGCGGTTTATTAAAATCGAGGGGATGAAATTTGTTTTCATTGAAGCGGAAGTTCTCCCCAATACCGAATCTTGCAAGTCCAAATGGGGTCTTCAGTCCTACCTGTGCACCGATTCCATGCAGTAGAGATTCAAATTTAATCTCCTCCGGCTGAGGCCACACTGCTCCTAAATCGTACCGCATCGAGACGTAGGTTGGGAAAAAAAATACATGCGGAATTTCGATCTGGTACGTGAGACTGCCTTCGAACATCTGTT
>PLXB01000021.1 GCA_003151215.1 Ignavibacteriota bacterium | reverse complement strand
ATATAGGCTCCCATCCGCCGCGAATTCGCGCTAAGAACCAGGAGATCTCTTCCGGAAGGTTGCCTGCCCAGATTATGAGATACTGGGAAAATGCGAAATATGCCCAGAGCATCACCATCGCCAACAGCAGCTTTCCGAGATCGAAAAACTTCTCTCCCGCAGTCTCTTTTTTCCACGCTAAAATAATGATCGTAAAGGTTAGCGCACTGATAGCTTGCCCGCCGACGATAATCAATCCGTAAATTGTCGAAGACCATTTAGCATCAAGTGACATCATCCAATCAATGGAGGCAAAGGTCATTGTCAGGAAATAAAGCAGCAGTCCCAGTGCGCTGAACATTTGGAGTTTTCGCTTTTTTTGCGAATCGTCTAGACTCTGGTCGTTAATGATTTTTCTGAGTAGTGACGCAGAACTGATCCAGATGAAAAAATAAACGACACTGCGAGCAAGAGCAAAAGATGGTGTTAAATACATCGTCCAAGAACTGTGCATCCACGGATAGATGTCAGCGCTCCAGATAACAATGGGCAGAAAAAGAACGGCAAGCGCCGGCAGCATTCGGGTAGCTGGAATTAAGACCGGACGCATCGTTAGTCCCCACTCGCCGCCAGTCAGGTTATGCAGCATTAGGATTGCAAGTGAACCGAGCGGAATTGCCAGAACGAAAAAATATGCTATGAGATAGGCGCGAAGGAACTCCGCAGGATTGGTAAATATTCCGATGACAGAAATACCCAACGCTGCTGCGCCGATGGCCAGTGCCCGTTTTTCCGGTTCCTGTAAAGAGGTGATAAGATTTCCCTGTATCGTCATCGGATATTCTTTCGCATTGGTTCGGGTATATCGGAGAGATGGGCATGCTGGCTTAACTGCAATGCCCGGATATAGACGATAATCGCCCGGCGATCATTTGGTGAAAGCTCGGCGGCATAATCGGGCATCGAGCCATAGCCGTGTTTCATCGCGTTTATGAAATCCTTATCGGCTGTTGCACGAAGAGAATCCGTGTTAAAATTGGGAGGTTTGCTGAAGCCACGCCGCACAACCAAGCCATCGGCATATCCAGAAATTCCGTGACAAGGCGAGCAGTATATTTTGTAACGGTTTTCGCCTCTGTCCATCAGCTCACTTGTAATAGGCGGATTGTAGCTGGAATCCGGTACGTCATCGCTGTCATCCTCGGCAACAGTGCCTTCGACTCTCGGACGGCTTCCCATGCTATCAGAGAAAAAACTACTGCCCGATAGTGGATTCAATCTTGGCTGCTCCTGCATATCTTCACGGCATGCGGAAATAAAAAAAACCAGAAAGATCAGAATTATCAGTTTACCTTTGTACATCGGTGACCTGACTCGGATGTAAGGAGATGAGAAATTCACGGGTTTTGGCAATATCGAATAGCGGATCTCGCGTTTCGATAAGCAGAAAAAATTTATTACGCGAAGCAAGCGCAAAATTCGGAACGTGAAAGACCGGGTGGTATGGCATCGGAAGACCGTTAAGGGCGAGCATTCCGAATACAGCAAAAATACCGGCTACCAGAATTGTCAATTCAAATGTAACTGGTATAAAAGCAGGCCAGCTGGCAAGAGGCTTTCCGCCTACATTGAACGGATTGGCAATCGCCGCAACCCAATATTGAAATAATAAGCCTCCCCCTCCGCCAAAAATGCCGCCGATCAGAACGAGAAGCGGGATACGATTTTTATGAAATCCGATCGATTCGGAAAGTCCTTCGACGAGAAACGGAGTATAAGCGTCGATCTTTCTATACCCGGATTCATAGGTTTCCCGTGCCGCATCCACAATGCTTTCCGGCGTTGGAAACTCTGCAAGCAAACCGTATAATTCGTTCGTTGTTTTATCATCCATGTTCTATAGCCCCCTTTTCCGAAGCGAGTTGCCGCATTTCTGCAATCGAGATCATCGGCAAAAATCGGATGAAAAGAATAAGCAATGTCAGAAATAGTCCGATGGAGCCTGCGAATGTTGCCCAATCCCAGAATGACGGCTTATACATTCCCCATGACGATGGAAGAAAATCGCGATGCAAACTCGTAATGACGATCATAAACCGTTCGAGCCACATGCCAATATTAATGACGATGGCAACGACAAAAAGCATGATCTGATTCGTTCGCACCCTCTTGAACCATAACGATTGCGGAATGATGATATTTGTAGCGATAAGCGTCCAGTAATAGAGTGCATAAGGTCCGGTCATTCTGTTCATTGTCAGGAAGTGGTCGTTCGCATTCGCGCTATAGACAAGTCCGGTAAATATTTCCATAATATCTCCATAAGCGACGATAAGTCCGGTGCTGAGCATGACCTTTGCCATATTGTTCAGATGGCGCTCGGTAACATACTGCTCGAGATGATACCATTTGCGCAAGGGAATCGCAAGAGTAAGGACCATGGCGAATCCGGAATAAATAGCTCCGGCAACGAAATACGGCGGGAAGATCGTCGTATGCCATCCCGGAAGAATCGAGATTGCAAAATCGAAACTTACTACCGTATGCACC
>PLXB01000362.1 GCA_003151215.1 Ignavibacteriota bacterium | reverse complement strand
CGGAAATGCAAAATCACTGATTCCACCGCCGGAAGGTCCGGTAGTTTGCAACCACTGTGCAGAGACATTCGATTGAACAAAGAGAAAAATTATAATGCCGATTACCCGTTTCATAATAATACTCCGGTATGAGACAATACACGACCTGCTTATTAAGGATAACACTACTGGCGCGTACAAGTTACAAATTTTTTGATTTAAAAGCGGTCAAATATCATTACCTAAAACCTTTATCACTTCCCACCGTAAATTTGCACTTTATCATATACACCTTATGTCACTTATTATAGATCTGTTCGCCCGTGAGATACTCGACTCCCGGGGGAATCCGACAGTCGAAGCGGATTGCATCCTCGAAGACGGCTCCTTCGGCAGAGCCTCGGTGCCAAGCGGCGCTTCAACCGGCGAGCATGAAGCCGTCGAACTTCGCGACGGCGATAAAAAACGTTACGGAGGCAAAGGTGTTCGCAAAGCCGTGCAGAATGTCAATACGATCCTTGCCGAAAATCTTCGCGGCATTCCTGCCGATGAGCAACGGATGATCGATGAGATGATGATCGCTTTGGACGGCACAGATAATAAATCGAAACTCGGCGCCAATGCCATTCTTGCCGTTTCGATGGCAGTTGCGAAAGCAGCAGCAGATTCGAACGGACTTCCCCTTTACCGCTATCTCGGCGGCACGAATACGAATGTTATGCCGATGCCGCAGATGAATATTATTAACGGCGGAGTTCATGCCGATAACGCGCTGGACTTTCAGGAATTCATGATCCTTCCGGCAAAAGCGAAAAGCTTCGCAGAAGCTCTTCGCATGGGCGCGGAAGTTTTTCATGCTTTGAAATCAGTGCTGAAAAAACAGGGACTTAACACCAATGTGGGCGATGAAGGCGNNCCGGCCACAACACCAATGTGGGCGATGAAGGCGGCTTTGCTCCGAATCTCAGTTCGATCGAGCAAACGCTTGGCTATATTTTGGACGCAATCGCTTCTGCCGGATATAAAGCCGGAGAAGATATTTTGCTCGGCCTTGACAGCGCTTCCAGCGAAATGTGGCGCAACGGGAAATATGAACTCTATAAATCGACGAAGAAGACTCTTTCGCGAGAGCAAATGGTAAAGCTTTACGAAGATCTTGTTCGCCAATACCCTATCGCATCGATCGAAGACGGCATGGCAGAGAATGATTGGCAAGGCTGGAAAATGCTTACTGAATCTCTCGGAAATAAAGTGCAGCTTGTCGGCGACGATCTTTTTGTAACGAATGTCGAATTCCTGCAAAAAGGAATTGATGAAGGCGTTGCGAATTCGATTCTCGTCAAAGTAAATCAGATCGGCACGCTCACCGAAACTTTCGATACGATTGCATTGGCGCACCGGGCAGGTTATACGTGCGTTATCAGCCACCGCTCCGGCGAAACAGAGGATTCGACAATTGCCGATATTGCCGTTGCAACGAATGCCGGGCAGATCAAAACGGGTTCACTCAGCCGCAGCGAGCGCATTGCAAAATATAATCAGTTATTGAGGATCGAAGAAGAACTTGCAGGGGCTTCGCGATATGCAGGGAAAGATGCGCTGAGTGTAAAATATGTTTCTGCAAAAAGGCCTAAGCAAAAATAATTAGTGGGACGGACTTCAGTCCGTCCGAGCGGACTAAAGTCCGCTCCACTTATTGAATAAAATATATCTATATGCCAATAAAATTCGGGACTGACGGATGGCGCGATGTGATCGCCGAAGATTACACGTTTGAGAATGTTGCAAAGGTCTCTTATGCTGCTGCTGAGTATTTTAAAACTCTTGCTCTCGTATCAAACGGCATCTTCATCGGCTACGATGCGCGTTTTGGCAGCCGCGATTTTGCCGAACTTGCTGCGCGAGTCATGGCATCGCAAGGAATCAAGACCTATCTGGCAACAACCATCGTCGCTACTCCGGCCACATCATTTGCGATCCTAAAGAAAAAGCTTGCCGGCGGCGTGATGATCACTGCTTCGCATAATCCTGCAAAATATAACGGCTATAAGATCAAAGGTTGGTATGGCGGCGCAGCGCTACCGGATGCCATTTCAGCTATCGAAAAAAATTGCGCCGATCTTGAAGCGGGTGAGATCAAAGTCTCAAGAGAACTCTATGGATACGACGAACTCGTTAAATCAAAGATGATCATTCCGCTCGATGCGAAGAAAATGTATATTGCGCGCCTGGCACAATTGGTTGATCTACCCTTGCTCAAGAAATCCAAACTCAAGATCGCTTATGATCCGATGTATGGCTCCGGAATCGAAACGCTCGAACATCTTCTTCCCGATGCCGGAATACTTCATAATGTCTGGAACCCCGGTTTCGGAGGCACTCCGCCCGAACCGCTTCCGCAGAATACAATAGAGTTCGCGAATTTTGTCGTCGAAGGAGGTTACGACCTCGGCATTGTCACCGATGGAGATGCCGATCGGATCGGCGCAATAGATGAGTACGGTAATTTTTTCAGTTCGCAGATGATCCTTTGTCTACTCTTAAAATATCTTGTTGAAGTACGAAAGAAAAAAGGCGATGTCGTTGTCAGTCTTTCTGTTACGTCAATGATCGATAAAATGTGCGAGAAATATAAACTTACCGTACAACGGACGCCCGTTGGATTCAAGTATATCACAAAATTCATGCTCGAAGAAAAAGTCCTTATCGGAGGAGAGGAATCGGGCGGCATCGGCATTCCTTCAATCCATATACCGGAGCGCGACGGGCTTTTTAACGGATTGCTGCTTGCAGAGATCTGTTCATATTACAAAAAGTCACTTGCCGCACTTGTAAAAGATCTTGAAAAAGAATACGGCAAGCACGAATACGAACGCTACGATTTTCATACTACTGATGAGCGAAAAATGCAGGTTCTCGATAAGGCGAAGAAAGGATTTACCTCAATTGCCGGATTGAAAGTGGAGAACACGAATACGACTGACGGCTTCAAATATCTCTTAGATGGCGGAGCATGGTTGATGATCCGTTCTTCCGGTACGGAGCCGCTTCTGCGCTACTATGCCGAAGCACCGAAAATGGAAACGGTTAAGAAGCTTTTGGATTTCGCCAGGAAATTGTAAGCACAAGAGCTGCTGCTAAAAGGGATAACCCTGCTAAAGAAATAATTTCCCCGGTCTTTTCGGCTTGACTTTCTTCAAGAGAAAGAATATATTCTGCATTGACCGGCGGAAGGATTGCATTAACCCTTCCGAGCGAATCAGCAGCCAGCAGGATTTCATTTCCCTTACTGCTGTGTAATCTCCATGACGGAAAAAACATCCGGTGTAAGACAACCCTTACATTCTCCTGATGTCCGTCAACTGCAAATCGAATAGATTCCGGAGTAACGGAATATATATGAACATGAAATGAGTCATTCGGCAAAGTGATAAGATCATCCATCTGATGTAACTTCACGTTATTCTTCGCAATCTCCAAATTATCGTTTGCCGAAGCAGGAAGATACTCGGGAGCATCGATATGCCCCTGTGCAGTTCGGAAGCTCCAATGTAAACCGTCCATTGTGCCAAAATAACCCAAAGCAATAACTATCGTCAACAATGAGGACAACCCGATAAACCATTTTACTGAATTAATTTCACCTTTCTCGAAATACAATGCAACATAAACGGCAGAAGCGACAACGATAAGAATATTCCAACGGTAACTGAATTGAATGAGTTTGAAGAAAGGGAGAATATTCCAGAGAGGTTGCATAAAATACGGAATCTGTAAAATGATTGTGAGAAGAAGAATCAGAAGGAATGGGGAAGTGATATTTTTTCGGAATGCGGTTTTTTTTTCTTTATAATATTGATACAAAAGCCAAAGACCGGCCGCTAAAGTCGTTAAAAGTCCGACGTAAAAATATTTGTACCTTCCATGAAAAATATCTACTAAAGCGAAACCCGAATTACCCTCGGGATCCTGTAAGTCCCATAGATGCAAAAGTTTTACAGCAGATGAGTACTCGGTGACCGGTAAAAGATACACGGCTGCGATCATTACTCCAATCAGAGAGCCAATGATAGGAAAAGAAAGACTTAGATAATTTTTTTTCTCTTGGGCGCGAATGAATGCATACCACGGGGTGATGTAAATGGCAATTACAGCCGTCGGAATATTTGTCAATAGAATTCCTGCCCATCCAATAGCAGAAAATATTACCGAAATAAGGACCCTTTTCCGCTTATCGATCGGAGAATGCAATGCCATTTCCACANNGATCGAGCAGGCGGTATGGGAAAACTCCATAGACTAACGCGCCGATAAATGCCGAACGTTTGGAATCTACTAAGGAGCGTAAATATAAATAGCAGGTAAAGACAGAGGCGATGGTTGCAAGTAATCCAAGTGTTTGATACATTGCAACAGGAGAATCGGGAAATACGAATGAGATGATGCCGGCGCACCAATACGTAAGCGGAGGATAAAAATAAAATGCCGGTGAGCCGAAACCCCAGAAGGAATCGGGCATCCAACGCGGATAGAGATTTCCTTCGCGAAATAATCGGGGGAATTGTTCAAGCCAATTCAGGTGAACCGGAGCATCGTGCCCGACAATGGGATACACGAACGGCATCACGAACTGCAAGACGATCGCCGCCGCAAGGACTCCTAAAGAAAAGCGATAGAGTGTATTATTTCTCAATCCGCCTCCGAAGATCTTCCCCGATCTCTTTCGGTTGATCGGTTTTCTCATCGACGGAGACCATCACGGATTCACATTCCAGTATTCTCGATCCGTCCTTTTGCCTGTTGATCAATTGCTCCATGGTAATGCTTGTCCTACCGACCTGCGAAATGCGAGTATAAATAATTATTTCTTCATCGAACCGTGCCGGAGAAAAATAATTAATGGCATTGCGGACAAAAAAGAATTTGTCATGCGTTGCAAAAGTCCATGCGTCCATAGGTATCAGCATGACATCACGGCAAAACTCGATACGGGCAACTTTAAGAATTTCTAAATATTTTGAATTATGAACGACGCCCTGCCTATCGCATTCATGAGATCGGATGCGATAGTGAGTTGAGTATGAATAATCGGATTCTCTGTATTCAGAGAGCATATCAAGATAAATATTCCGCCGTGATAAATGCTGCTTTTTCGCATTCTTCTGTGGTGACATCCAGATGTGTCACTGCACGCAGAGAATTGCGTTTTCCCTGCGATACTTTAACACCTTTTGCTGAAAGTCCGGAAAGATATTTGGGAATGTTCGGTTTTTTTTCTTTTAATTCAATAAGAACGATATTCGTCTCCACGCTATCCAAATCGACTGAAGCATTCTTTGCTCCTTTAGATACGATTTCCGCGTAGCGGTGTGCATTCGTATTATCCTCTTTCACCCGTTCGCGATTATTCCGCAGTGCATAAAGCGCTCCGGCAGCAATGATCCCTGCCTGACGCATTCCTCCGCCCCAGATCTTCCGCATTCTGTGAGCTTTCTTAATATTCTCTTTCGATCCGCAGATCGCGCTTCCGACCGGCGCACCTAAACCTTTAGAAAAACATACGGAAACTGTATCGAAATACTGGGCATAATCTCTCGGTGAAAGTCCTGTTGCCGCGCAGGCATTCCAAAGCCGCGCACCATCGAGATGCATTAAGACTCCTTTGCTCACGGCAAATTCAGAAAGCTCCTTTATTCGCCCGATCGAATAGATCGTGCCGCCGGCACGATTATGTGTATTCTCAATTACGAGTAATCTGCTGACAGGCATATAGTATGCAGGTTCACGAATGGCGCCATCGACATCATCAACCGTGAGTATGCCTTTGCTTTTCGCCTTAACAGGATTAAGCTGCACTCGCGAAAGAAAACTTGCCGCTGTTGTTTCGTAATTAAAAATATGTGCATCGGCTTCGAGGATCACTTCATCTCCCTCCGTCGTCTGAATATTGACGGCAAGCTGATTTGTCATACAACCGGAAGGACAGTAAAGCGCCGCTTCCTTCCCTAATAGGTCGGCAACTTCCCTTTCCAATTCGTCAACAGTCGGATCTTCGCTGAAAACATTATCCCCTACCGTGGCATACGCCATCGCCTCTCGCATTGCCTGTGAAGGCTTCGTTACCGTATCAGAACGCAAGTCAATCATATCTACCACCTTATTTATTAAAGTAAATGCTTTTCTAAACCTTAGAAAAGAAATGTCGTATATTTGCAGTACAAAGTTACGAACGTTCAGTTATCTACCACTAAATTCTCGTTTTGGCAAAAAAGAATCATCGTAATACGCCTTCTTTAGCTCATCTAGGGCTTGACGAGATCGATCTCGCCATTCTGCTTAAACTGCAGACTCAGGGGCGCACTAAACGCAATGAACTTGCCGAAGCCATCGGGCTTTCCTTGCCGGCGATCAGCGAACGGCTTCGTAAACTCGAAAAAGAGCGCGACATCATCGAAGGCTATCATGCAAAGCTCGATCCCAAATTGACGGGGTTAGATGTCGCAGCATTCATTTTTGTCACAGTCGAATCGAGTATGCTTTATCCTGCCTTTCTCGAATCGGCAAGAAAGCAGCCTGAAATTATGGAAGTTCATGCTGTAACCGGAGACGGTTCGCATTTATTGAAGATCCGTACATGGAATACATCGACCTTAGAACAACTTCTTTCGGAAATACAATCATGGAAAGGCGTAAAGCAGACGCGAACAAACGTCGTGCTCTCATCGCCGAAAGAAACTTCATCATTGCCGATCGAGGAATTGAAAACATGAAAGTCAACAATGCCATTGCGAGGGTATGCGACGATAAGCTACCATAGGCTTTAGCCCGACGTGGCAATCCC
>PLXB01000360.1 GCA_003151215.1 Ignavibacteriota bacterium | reverse complement strand
TCCGCCTCAAAACCGAAGCCGCCGTTAAAGAAGCCGGCCTCCTTCGCAGCGAAGGCAGAGACTATATCGTCCAAGATGGCGACATTATGCATTTCCGGTTTAATGTGTAATAAGCTCTCAGTTCTTTCCACCTTTTTCGTTATTGCCGATCTTCCTGAGTTGCCTTGTAACTCCATTAAATTCAACTATATCACTATGCACACAATAGGTGCTCGTCCTTTTTATAAGACAGAAAAAAGGATGTCATTGCGAGCCGGACTTTAGTCAGGCGTGGCAATCTTAAATCCCTATAACAGCATTCTCTATGAGGCATATTTTTTTGCTTCCATCTTAAGTTGGGTGCCTATTATTGGTAAGATGAATATACGAAATAAAAAAGCATTTGTCAAGGTAGCTAAACTCGATGTGGAAAATTTGTTAGTAAGGTTTTGTATAAATATTTTTGATATTTGAGGAAGAATTTAGCGCTACTATTACCAACGATGATCTTCACTTCACCAGATGAGCCCTATTCTTTTTCCACCACCCCTTTTTAATTTGTTTGGCAAGTTTATCGATATCGGAGAGTTCAGTCCGGTGATCTCGGATTCCTCTTTCAGAAGACTTTTCTCCTGGGGGAAATATGCCCTATTTGTCTGAATAAGCAGTATTGAAGATTATTCAGAATAATCTGTAACTTTTTGAGGTCTGGGTTGTCTCATGTATGGGGAAAGATATATCGTTGTTTTCTGTATCTTTATGCACCGTCAAGCGTTGTACTTTTATGCAAAAGAACATCAAGGGGAGTATTGGACATATTAGAAAAAAATTTCTGTTGAGATCGCTCGTACTTTGCTTTCTATCTTTTGCGAGTACTACTTCGAATGGTCAAAATTGGAAGAAAATAAGCACCCCGCTATCAAGATTTAGTGAAATAGCACCCTACTTTCTCAATGAAAATGTCGGCTTTATTTTTGCATATAATTTCGGAGAAGTCTACCGCACAACCAATGGCGGCATTGATTGGACACTGAGTACGGACAGTATTAACTGTAATCAGATATATTTCATAAGCGCTTCGGAGGGTTATATTGCAAGTTCGAATGGAATTCTTGAAACAAAAGACACGGGAAATACTTGGCAATATATTTACTTATTAAATCAAAATTGCTATTCCGTCTATGCAAACGACAGCAATATTTTTGCAATAGTGGATAGTGGAATTAAAACCGAATTGATATCTACGCAAAGGGGAAAAATAAATTGGCATTCCGTCATAACCGGTAACAATGGTTCATTGTCATCTATTTTGGGAAATAAAGATAGTATAGTGTATGCAGGAATGTATGATTCATCAGGTAACTTCAATTTATGGTTTTCAACAGATTTTGGGTCATCGTGGGGAAGCAATTATCAATCCTCGATTCCGTTAAGTTTATATTGTACTCCCCAATGTCATAACCTCCTCAAAGTTCATTATCCACAGCAAGATAATGATACCTACATAATTAGCCTATCTGACGATTATGGAAAAACATGGTTACCTCGTATGCAACAAGAGACCGGAGGGTGGATAACCGGTGATGGCTGCATAGTATATATCAGCAATGCAGGTCAGGCACATAGTCTTTACCGTTCGATAGATCGTGGTATGACGTGGAATCAAATCATAGGGCCTGATTTCACGGAGATTGATGATCATGATTTTCATAATCTTTCAGTTGTTGGTGGTGGTGCAGTTGTTTATGCCGTTGACATTGGCGGTACAATGTGGAAGACGATCAATGGTGGTGACGGTAGTCTTCATTCGACTCCGCCTGCTTCGAGAATTTATGTTACGCATAATTCCCTGGATATTATTAATGGAAATTATCAAGGTGTCATTTGCGATTCAATGTTAGCTCAATTTTCCTTCGAAACAGTTCCTTGTAACCCTCTACATCTGGAAAGTTACTCTCTTGATAGTTTGTTTCCTAACGAGTATAGTATCAATTATAAGACACATCTCTTATGTGATGGTGCTACCGATACCTTTTTCTTGTCAATGCATCCTCAGGTAGCCGGAATTAGGACTATCATTCTTAAATTGCACTTTGTCGATGACAACTTTGAAACGTATGATACGAACTTTACTTTTACATTGAGCTTTAATCCGAGCCATGTTGCAAGTCTGTGGATTCAATGCCCCGATCTTGACACAACAACCAGCCCTCGATCCATAAATTTTGGTACGCAACGTATTTGTTCAGGTGGGCGCAGGGAAGTTATCAAGCTATTTAACCCTAGCTGCAAACCCCTCAGAATTAAAGATATTCGTTTACTAACAGACTCGCTCTCCACTAATGATTTTTCTTTCTCTGGGAATTCACCTTATAATCTCGATAGACGCTCTTCGCCCAACACTTTTTGGGTTGATTACCACCCAAAAACGCCGGGGAAAAAGAGCGGAGTTGTCATTATAGAAACCGATATTGAAACAGATACCATTTCACTTTTGGGGATTGTGATTGCCGATACTGCCAAACTGTTAATCGATAAAACCGATACAATCAATTTTGGGGTGAAACCAGTTTGTATTGCAGATGGGGTAGATACAATTCAAATTTCGAATCCAAGTTGCTACGGAATTCAAATTTATGATGTGAGCTTTGTTAGCGATTCATTGACAAAACAAGATTACCATTTGACGACAAACGGATCGCTCTTCCTCGATGATACCAGAAAACCTCTTACGATTATCGTTCGTTTTCAACCACTATCCGGAGGGATCAAAGCAGGGAAGATTATTATTCTCTCTGACCTGGGCAGCGATACTATTGAAGTATATGCTGAAGTTACTCAAGAGGGTAGAGCCCTCGGTCTTCGCAATGATGAGATAACTTCGCCTATCTGCGATAGTATTGGCACTGCAATTCACGTAGCGAATTTTAGCTGTCGGTCAATGAAGCTCTATTCTATTTCACTACCGGTTCCTTTTCACATGCTGCCCTATGTATTCCCTGTTCTTCTGCAAACAGGAGATTCC
Organism: Ignavibacteriota bacterium; assembly: GCA_003151215.1. The sequence continues at coordinate 1,565 of PLXB01000360.1, read as the reverse complement.
ATAATATTGCCGATTCGTTTTGCTCCTTTGCAACGTGGCAACAGAACTGTAACTGCATCTGCATCCGTTGGAATCGAAGAACCTACAGGTGAAATCCATTTCGATACTTCTTTTATAGTATCCAGTTTTGCCACACATGGTCCCTTCTCTTATGTACTTTCCGCACAATCTGCAACCTTCGATACTCTCCATCTCTGCGATAGCGCAAAGCAGCGTATCGTCCTCTATAGCATCGGTTGCGATTCGCTCCCTCTTTCAGTGATTTCGTTTTCCGGCGATCCGGATTTGCAGGTGACAGGTATTAGGGGTCAGGCGTCGGAAATCGCGACGGGGGATTCTATTGTACTGAATGTTTCGCTTAATCCAACTTCAATAGGAAATAAATCTGCGACCATTACGATCGCGCTGAGCGACAGCTCGAAAGTGACGATCCCGATTACTGCAACAATTGTAAGAGCAGTACGGATATTATCTTCGAATGCAAGCAGTGTAATTGATTTCGGAAAACAATATACTTGCGATAATAGCGATACGACGATTACACTCCGAAATCCTGGCTGCGATACGGTTCGGGTGTCTAATATCGGGTTTCAGGGATCGGGGTTCGGGACAAATACATCTTTTCCGATTATAATTCCTCCGGGCGGAAGCACGACGATTGATATTCAAACCATTCTTGATACAACGGGCGGCGCAATATCGAATTCAGCGCGGCTAACTATCAATTCGGATGCCGACAATACACTTCCGCCTGTTGCACTCACCAAAAGCTACATTTACCCTCATCCCGTTCATCTCTGGCTTGATGCCGATGCGGCGCCGCTGACTTCATCAAGCGTTTGGAAGGTCAAGTTGAAAGCTATGCCGAATGAAGTAACCGATGTCCGTACGATCGATCTTGCAATAAGCTATAGTACCGATCTGCTTGAGTATTTCAGCAAACCATCGGGAGCGAACACGACGAATAGCTCTGACGGAAAATCATTTACGATCTCCGGTTCGCCGATGATCGTAACCACTGCCGATAGTATTGTCGCCGAGTTTGATTTCAACGTCTATCTTACCAAAGATACGACGACATCGCTTGCACTCGGTGCTATCATGCTCAATAGCGATCCAAAGTTTACAAGCTGCTTTGCGATTCCGCAATCTGCGGGAATAGATTTTGTTTACCTCAATAGCTGCGGTGATCCTTCGATCAGAGCATTTATGAAAGGGTTACCTTTACAGCTATCCATCCGCCCCAATCCATCCCAAGATGAGATCGAACTTGATTTGCATTCGGCAATGAATCAGGATGCTTTGGTCGAGATCTTTGATGCTCTGGGAGCAAAAGTATTTTCGGAAGTGAGGAATATCGGTTCAGGTTCGAATAGTCTTCATCTGGATACGAAGAGTCTATCGGGTGGGATGTATCTGGTAAGGGTAGGTGGAGTGTCGCAGAGTTTTATGAAGGTGAAGTAGGGTAAGAGACTGACGGACTAAACTCCGTCCCACCGGATAGGCAAATGGAATTCTTCTCCTCCGAACCAGCGCCGCACTCTCTCTGTTTTCTTTCCCATGAA
>PLXB01000036.1 GCA_003151215.1 Ignavibacteriota bacterium | reverse complement strand
CCCCCCCAGGACATTCAAGAAGATGTTTGTTGGGCAAATTTCGATACAATGTGATAAGAGGTGTTTTTCACCCTCTTTCAAGGGTGAATAATTAAAAGCCCTGATATGATGAAGCCCCTTAAAATATTGCGAATCTACATGGAAATCGAACCGTCTTGAAAGGCCTCCAGCACTTTGAAGCTCAATTATTTCTTTACCACTGCTTGGTTCTCTGCAATATATTCTTAAAAGCGTGGTATCATCTGTTAATTGCGGAAAGAGAAGTTGAAGTCCGGACCCCGAGTAACTTTTTGCGAATGAGATCATTGAATTGCTCGAGTCAGAAAGTTTTCCGGATTTATATTCCTCGATTATGATATTTAGTCCATAGTACTTATCAGGAAAGTGAGCAGTTCCATTTATGGTAAGCGGTATTTTAAATATAGTAATTCCCAAAATATCAAAAACCGTTTGAACATCGACAGAGTCAATCGCATAATGGTTATTAAGCCCCTGCCCAAAAGCACTTGAATTGCCTCCCAAAAGCAATAATGCTAAAGAGGCAGTGACGAATGCGTAACGAAAAAGCATGAACTTGCCCAGGGTTCCAGCTATTGAGCCCTGGGCAATAGTCATTTTATGGAAGATCATCGACATTTTCAATACCTTCCACATATGGAGCAACTTCAGTACTTATGTCACTACCGGTCTTCGAATAGTACATATTTGTTACTGTTACTGATAAGCCACTAGGATTATTTACACTTAAAGGTGTTGAATGGTAGAAATCCGGAGAGAGTTCCGTTTCTGCTGTAGGATCAGACGTAGCCCCGATCATTTTCACATATGCTTGTTCAGGTCCTGACGGCGGATCACCAGTGTGGTGTATTGTGACGGTTATATCACAACACGTACCACTACCGGCGCAATTGGTACCGCCCTCTGGATTGGGTGAGCACCCTGTTTGAGAATGAACCGTTTCGTCCCAGTCTGCAAAAGTATTTTTAGGTAATGTAAAAAGTACCAATGCAGCGAGTACAATTCCCAATATTCTAAAATTCCATAACTTCTTCATTGTATGTTGTTAAAAAGAATCAATTAAATAAGTCAACTCGTCAGAGCCGGCAACTGATCCCCGGAAGGCCGGGCCGATGCGCTGTAAGATAGCACTTCGGTTCGGCTTTTCGCTTTTCATGCCTTCGTCTAAAATGGGGAGTCCGGCGCTAAGCGTTCCGATGACCTGCTATAATAGAGACGATTTCGACAGGTATTGTGTGACAGGTTTTCCGCATTTTTATGAAAAAATAATATTAATGAGAAAACGAAGAATAGTTCAAAATCAGTTCTTCTTAGGTTTTTTTCGTCGAGCGTCGAGCGTCGAGCGTGTTGGTGAACATAGCCGATCGGAGCAAGTTTGTGTGTCGCTACATATTTTTTCATTTTTTCAATAGCCCGGTGATATTTTTGCCGAAGCGCCTTTGCGCTCATGCCATCGGTTCGGCAATCTGAAATATCCTCCCATTTCTTATCGAGCAACACGCGTACCCGCACGAGCGCTCTGTCGCTGTGATCGAGTCCTGCAAGAAAGAGTAATTTCTCAAAATCACGGCCGTTTTCCCATGTATTCGCTTCCGGTTCGTGGCTTGGTTCCGTTTCCATCGCATCGAGTCCGGTTAAATGGCTGCCATGTTTTCGCGCATCGATGAGTTCGCGCAAAGCCGTTTTATAAAGCCATGAATAAGGGTGATCGGGTTCCTCAATCAAATCATGGTCGAGATAGTCGCACCATTTTAGGAGCGCATCCTGAGCGGCATCGCGGCATTCCTCTTTCTCTTGTCGCGGATATTTTAGGCAAAGAGTATCCGCCACTCGCAGCGCCTCGTGCAGTGCGTGTTCCTCGCGGAGTTCCCGAATGTCTTTTTCGTGTGGCATTGTGCTTTCTAAAAAATTACATCAATGCTGTATCAAAAATTTCACTAATGCATCCTGACCGCCGAACGTCACAAGCGCCGTATAAGGACCCGGCTGAAGAAACGTCAGATCGGCATCCACGCTCCACTCGTTCGTGGAAAGCGTCTCAAATCCACTGGCCGTATAAAACGACTTACCGCTCATATCGCACACTTGCAGTTCCGGCATTTCGCCATATTGGGGCGTGCCGGCAAGACGAATATCGAACGTGGTCGGCCCCGCGCTCGGATCGGGACGCGCTGTGACGGAAAGCATATTGCGCTGCTGCCCACGTCGCGCGTTCATGCGAATGCCTGCGGGAATCTTAATTTCCGATTTATCGCCCCGGCCCACCGAGACCACATACACCGTATGCGCGTTCGGGAACGCAATACTCGTGTACTCGGCATTGGGGTGCATAAATAATGGTTCCGGCGGAACGGGGCGCCAGAACCTTCCTGCGTTAAACGTCTGCAACACCGTTCCGCTATCGCCGACGGCATAGCCCACGCTATCGTTGACGAAGCGGACATCGTGCAAATCTTGCTTTGTTCTCGTAAACGTGCGTCCCCACGTCGAGCCGCTATCGTTAGTAGACATCATAAGTCCGTTGGCGCCGCACGCAAATCCGCGACGCACATTCACAAACGTCATCTTCGTTAGACCGGGAATGTTGTTCAGCACGGGCATCCACGTCTCGCCACCATCGAGGGAACGGTAAATATAGCTGGTGTCGCGAAGGATTGTCGTATCTATCCCCTCACTCGTAACGGTGTCGGTGCGCCTTGTGGAATCTGTCAGCAGGAACCCGACATACTGATTAGGGAAGTTCACTCCGATCGCTCGCTCACCTTGACGAAGCGGCAAATTATACGACGCCGACGAATGCAGGTCGGTACTCAGGCTATACAATACAGAATCGGTAAGAACAAATAGTTCTCCATTTGTGGAATCATTCCATCCGATCTGAAGAATCGCCTTTTCCTCCTGTAGCGGCTGGGTTCCCCAGCCTCCCAAACCGCCGGAATACAAAACAGAATCG
>PLXB01000100.1 GCA_003151215.1 Ignavibacteriota bacterium | reverse complement strand
TGCCGCTCCGAGCGTGCTGATCGGGGTCTCGGGCCAGCCCGGAGCGTTCACCGAGAACGTGGTGCGGACGATGGCAAAATCCATCGAGCGTCCGATCATCTTTCCGCTCTCGAATCCCAATTCGCATTCGGAATGCACAGCCGAAGATGCATTCTCGATAACGCATGGGCGCGTTCTTTTTGCCAGCGGAAGCCCGTTCCCGCCTGTAAAGGTTGATGGAAAAACCTACTTTCCAAGCCAAGGGAACAATGTCTATATTTTTCCCGCAGTCGGACTTGCGATCTTAGCTACCGAACCGCAGTTTGTCACCGATCAAATGTTCCTTTGGGCAGCGAAGGCTCTTGCATCTCAGGTAACCGAAGAGATGGTTGCTAACGGAATCATCTATCCGCCGATCTCGAAAGTCCGTGAAGTTGCAACCGAGATCGCCATCAACGTTGCAACCCATATTTTTGATAACGGGCTTGCCACGGTTGAGCGTCCGGAAGATATCGAATCGTTTGTTAAAAGTAAGATGTATTATCCGGAATACTGATATGACCTGATCGGAGGGAATTTTCAAACACCAGTAACTATATTTACGTATTTTTGAAGTTCATAAAAAGAATACTTCACATGAACTGCCTAATAAGAATATGGTATTTCCTTATTGTTTTTCTTGTTGCTTGCCCAAATACTGTATTTCCTCAGAATAGACTTCAGGCAAGTCTTCCGTCTCCCGATCATATCGTCGTTCTGATCCTTGAGAATCATGGCTATCCGGAAATAATCGGCACGGCGAATGCGCCGCATATTAACGCATTGGCAAAGGATACTTTCTCTGCCTTATTTACGCAGTCGTTTGCGATCGAGCATCCGAGCCAGCCGAATTATCTCGATCTCTTTGCCGGATGTAATCAGGGAGTGACCGATGATGCCATACCGAGCGGTACTCCATATACTACTGATAATCTCGGCAGGGAGCTCCTCGATGCCGCTAAAACATTTGTTACGTATTCTGAAGATCTGCCGAATGTCGGATATAATGGCGCTTCCTCGAATAGTTACGCGCGCAAACATAATCCTGCGGTGAATTGGATGGGAACAGGGGCAAATCAAATTCCTCTTACAACGAATCAGCCTTTTAGTGCTTTCCCGTTACAGTTTTCAACCCTTCCGGATGTTTGTTTTGTCATTCCGAATCTGAACGATGATATGCATGATGGTTCGATTAATACGGGTGATAACTGGATGTTTGCAAACCTGAATAATTATATCGAATGGGCGAAAACGCATAATAGCCTCTTCATTCTGACCTTCGATGAAGACGATAATACCGCAGGTAATCAGGTTGCGACCATATTTACAGGAGCTACGGTAAAGTCCGGGAAATACTCCGAAACAATAAATCACTACTCTATTCTCAGAACGATCGAAGATATCTATGGATTACCGTATGCATGTAATGCTTCGACATCATCTCCGATCACCGATTGTTGGAATGTGACCGCTAGTGTAACAGCAAATCCGACTGAAACTTCAGAAAAAGTATTTTCTCTCTACCCCAATCCGTCGAACGGGGAATTCATCGTTCGGATAGAACCGTCAAAAATTGGAACATTAAAAAATCTGCAGGTCTTTACTGTAAGCGGTGAGAAAGTGTTCGAAAAAAATATCGAAAAAACCGCGATCCAATCGATCGCATTGGAACACATGGGGCAGGGAAGTTATATAGTGAGAGTAAGCGACGGCACCATCCAATGGACAGAAAAAATGATCGTCCAATAATCAATCTCTATGCCGGCAAAAAAAACAAGCAGCGCGCCGCCGGAGGCAATAGCGGCATACGATAAACTCGTCGGATCCGATCCGGATATCGAGCGCAAGGGCGCAACAATGCCATACACTTCCGTAAACGGAAATATGTTCTCGCTGCTTACGCCGAAAGGCGCGATGATCCTGCGGCTTTCGGAAAAAGACCGGGAAGCATTCAATAAAAAATACAAAATGGGAGTGGTTATTCAATATGGAGCAGTGATGAAGGAGTATGTCGAAGTGCCTGATGCACTCCTGAAAAAAACTGCGGAGTTACGAAAAATTTTCGATAAAAGTTATGAATATGCACAATCATTAAAGCCGAAAGCGACGAAGAAAAAATGAGATAATGTTTTTCGGCAGCGAAAACCGTTACCAAAACGGCTATTAGGCTTCGTTTGAAGCGGTCCCCGATATTTCTGTAATTCCCGTGTAACAATTTCTCCATTGTGCAGTTTTTTGTATGTGAAGCCCTGATCATCTAAAATGGGAAGTTACTATGAGCATCAGCCCCGTGGAAAAAAATGTTATTTCGGACACATTTTGCCAAACCGGCAAAGTAATTATTTTTCTGTCTGTTTTGGTTTTATACCAGTCTCAGGGGCTTGGGACTTGGAAAAAAGTCGCGCAATTCCCAACAACTGTTAACGCTTCCTTCTTTTTCAGTGAACAAAGGGGATTTATTGCAATAGACGGAGCGAATGGAATTAAACGGACTTCCGATGGAGGGCAGACGTGGCTTAATTGTACTATCCCAACCGGTTTTAGCGGTTTTTTCACTGATATTTTCATGAAGGATTCTCTCAATGGATGGGCAACTATTGAAGAGTTTAACAATACTTTTGCACATGGTTTATGGTCAACGACCGATGGCGGAGTAAGCTGGCAGACTAATGCAGTTATCGTAGGTCTTTTCAGTTCGGTCTATCAAACTCCCTCCGGTCTGATCGTAGGTGATAGGTACACTTTGAATAAGCTATCCCTTTCTACAGATGGCGGAACAACTTTTACTCGCGTTGGGCCGGATGCATATAGAGGGATAAATTTTGCAGATAATCTTCATGGCGTTGCGACCACTTACAAAGGAACTGCTGTCTTTACAAATGACGGCGGACTTTCGTGGCGGCAAACTTCTACCGTGACGGTTGAGGCATGGAGCGTTTATGCGCAGAAAGGAAGTTCAAATTTTGTCGTAGTCGGTGAAATAATACAATCCGATAAAAGTACTTATGAAAATGTTTATGCTTCAACCGATTACGGCGCAACGTGGCAAACCATAAGTGTCATTCCCGAAAGAACAACGGGACATGTTGCAGGCGTCGGTTCGGTGATCTATGCTCAAAGCTGGACGCAACAACAATTCCCAAATACGCTGCCCGGCATATACCGATCAACCGATGGAGGAAGGGTGTGGGCGTTTGTTGGCGGACCTTCAAATTATCGTGATACTCGATTTTCGGTTACGGGCTGCAACGGATCTGTTGTCTATGCATTCGACGAAACGGGAGGAGTATGGAAAACAACCGACTGAGGCGATGGCCTGCTTCAGGAACCTTCGAATAGTCTTGCCCTTAATCCTGATCAGATCGATCTTAGCGCTGTTTTATGCAGCACAGTTACTGCCGTTCTTACGTACTCCGATTTTTCCTGCACTCAGTTCAGGATCGAATCTATCGGCTTTAGCGATTCTACAAATGCCGCAGTATCAACGGGCGCTCTTTCATTTATCAGNNACGAAACTTCCGCAGATTTTAGGCTCGGCATTCTCGGATTCGCTGGTATTGAATTGGGACCCGCAAAAGCTCGGAGCGCCGAAACCTCTATCGACAATATATATCAAAGTGCATGGCAGTGTTATTAATAGTACGACAGTTTTCGATACTTTGCTGGCAATTCATATCCACTCGTTTGCGCCTTAGCCCTATCCCTATCCTGATAGTCTGATCTTTCCGGCAGTCAGGATCGGCGGCCAAATATGCACAACGTTCGTGCTCAAGAACTCTGCGCCTGCCGGCAGTCCGCCATTTATCCTGGAATCGGCGGGGGTGATAAATAAGGATACGGAATATCGGATCGTATCTCTTTCATCTTCGCTTCCGGCAACCATTGCAGCACAGGATTCGCTTTCGCTCGAGGTTTGCTTCGCACCGCTCGATTCTACCTTCTTCCCGGATTCGCTGGTTGTGAGAACAGATTGTTATAGCTTCGCCGTAGCGCTCGATGGACAAGGCTTAACGGGATTAATATCCGCAAGCGATCTGGATTTCGGATCGGTGAATGCCGGAGATACCGTCTGCAAAAATGTGCTGATCAAGAATATCGGATCGGCTCCGTTCCTCCTGGGGAGATCTTTTATTCTTTCGGATACAATTATTTTCTCCGTTGATGAGAGTAAACTTCCGATTTCTATTCCGCCCGGAGGAAGCATTTCGATCGAAGTCTGTTTCCATCCAAGATCGGAAGGTCCGTATCGTGCCGTCATTGAATGGAGTACTGATCTTGCAGCTTCGTTCGCTCATTCGATCAAAAGTAATTCCATTTTATCAGGTACCGGAACGTCGAATGCCGGAGTGAAAACTCCGTTAGAGCCGAATTCATTTCTCGTTCGCCCGAATCCGACCCGGAATGAATTAGATATGTATTTTCAGCAGGATGCCGGGCAAAATACGCGGATCGAAATATTCGACGCCATTGGTAAAACGGTTTTCTCCGAACAAAGAAATTTGCTGAGTGGGATGAACATCATTCATATAGATACAAGAAATCTGGCAGCAGGCATCTATTTGATCCGAATCGGCGAGTCTTCGCAGAACTTCATAAAGGAATAGGGAAATTCCTGCGCTAATTGGATGCCAATAGTGGGGCAGTCTCTTAATCCTAATCTGCCTTTTTTTATTCGATTGTAAGACTTATTACAATGCCTTATGCGTTCCTGTAGCTGTGAGCAAAAATTCTCATATCGTCCTCGCCTTTTGCGCAGTTTTTTTCTGCGCCGCCTTGGTGTTTGCGCAAAGCTATGATACCTGTGCTTATTTGAAAGAGTGGGAACATAGAGACAGCGATCCAAAGGAACAGTACGATTCTTTACGCTATTACATTGAAAAATGTGCGGCCAGCGACGATCAATCATATTGGGCATTTTCTTCTCTTGATGGAGCCGTACAATTTATGAGCAATGATACAACTCGCTTCGATCTGTATCGTGCATGGTTAATTTCTGTTTTGTATCTCAATAAAACAAATCCTGCATATTTCTGTTCTTGCCTGAGTTCAATCGCAGGAACTTACTATGGAAAATACCAAGCAACAGGTTACTTAGCAGTTTTAAATTATATGCGTCAAACTCATCCATGTGGTTGGGATTCTCTTAGTCAGGCAGAATATTCTAAAGATAGTGCCTATGATGCACAGCATGGGTACGATGTCAATCATTTGCCATCTCTTGATTCATTAGGTTTGGGTTTTTTGATCGATCCTTCGGGTGTAGTATCACCAAGCAATCCTCTCTCAAGTCAATATCTTACTTCCTTCACATCTAGCCCGAATCCATTCATCACGGAGTCTTCGCTTGAATTCAACTTGAACCGCATGTCGTATGTAACGCTTTCAGTCTATGATGAACTTGGCAGGCTTGTCTGGGGAGATGGCAGAGGTTCATCTCTTGAAGCGGGAATGCATGAAGTTCATATAGATGCAGCAAGCTTCCCAGCGGCACGCTTTATGCAAGAATTTCGACAGGGTTTGGCGAGGTGAAGACGGTGAAATTAGTGCATGAGAAATAATTCGTAGGGGCACGCTGCGCGTGCCCTTTTCGGATTTACATATATTGTTCAAAGAGGGCACGCGCGGCGTGCCCCTACGACTATGAATAATTATTCATCAAAGAGGCACCTATTTTTCTTGGATGGGCACCTTGACAAATGGCCTTAAATTTCGTATCTTTGCGGACTGGAATTCATGACTGGAATTAATGGAATGGGTGCAAAAGAAATTTATGGAATTGGGGGAAAGAGAGTCCGCTTCGGCGGACTCTCTGCGTAAGGAGGGGATTTTGCGCGTGCGAAATGTTATGTTATTGGATTATAAAGGACTTACAGAGGCCTCAGCGCGTAATTCGCGAAAGCTTAAAGCGAAAAATTTGGAGTTTGAAGGGAGATATTTTTGACCGGGGGATAGATAAGGTATTTTTTTTAATTTTATCCTTTTGATATGAAAAGAATCCTTTGGCACTGAATTTGTGTATATTCGCTTGAACTGTATAATTTTGTTGTATTTTTGTACTGTAATTTACTATCTCACAAGGAGTTCTAAGTTTATGAAATCATCAAAAACACTAACACGGATACTATGTGTCGCCGCAGTTGCGATGCTCGGTCTCTCCAGCTGCTCGAATAAAGCAACGGAAGATCAGATGAAGAAGCTGCGCGAACTCGATCAAAGCCGCGACGGTTTGCGTTCGGATCTTGATCGTGCCAAAGGAAATCTCAGTGACGTTCAGGGAAAACTGGCAGCGCAGGATCGCGATCTTGCCGATTGCAACCGCCAGACGGCTGCTGTCCGCGAGGGTCTTGTCAGTTGGCCGAACATCTGGGCAGATAGCGCAGATTGGCGCATGGCTCCGCCTCCGTCATCGGATATGGATGATGCAACTCCCAGGAAAAAACGTCATTAACCTCTCATCACAATACGGAGAACACGAGCAATGAAAAAAACTTCAATGATACTTGCAGCCCTGATACTGCTTAGCTTTACCGGAATCGCCTCGGCACAGGAACGTAACGAATATAATCCGAACTATCCGAAGGATTTCACTAAAGACCAGGCGGATTCAACTATCTCAGCCCGCAATACGGAGATCAATGGTTTGAAGCAGGAGCTTCAATCAACCAACGATGCCGTAACGAAAGCGAATGCAGATCTTCAGACGAGAATGGCTGATAACGATAAATGCAAGAACGATCTCTATGCAATGTGCGGCTCGGATCGCAATGGTTACAATGCATATCGCGAGCGTCTTGCGCGAGACGAGCAGGAATTGAATTCGCTTCGTTCGCTATCGCCCGATATGCTTAATCAGAATAAGTCCAGAGTGATGGCGCTTGAAAATGATATTCGCGGATTGCGCGGCGATAAGCTCGTCCTGATCCCGGATCACAGAAGCCGCGTGATGGCAATGTCGAATTCCTACATGCAGATGAAGCATGGAATGGTACCGGCAAACATGATGTATACCGTCGGTACCTGGCGCAAAGACCGCGATTGCCTTTGGAATATCGCAAAGAAGCCGGATATCTATAACGATCCTTTTGCATGGCCGAAGATCTGGCATGCCAATAGCGATCAGATCAAAAATCCCGATCTTATCTATCCCGGCCAGCAGCTTACGATCTTAAAGACGGCTGTCACCGAAGAAGATAAAGATATGACCGGTTATCGTCATCGCGGCAGACATTGATCCAAGGCGCCAAGGCAGCATACGATAGATCATATCGCCATAGTCTTAAAAGACCGTTTTTCCGAATAGGGAAACGGTCTTTTACTTTTTGTCCTCTTTATTGGTTATATAGTTCATGGAAATAGTAGAACGAAAAATACGGGTATCCCCATCGGAAGCATTATTGCTTTTCGGACCACAAGATCAATTTCTCCGTTTAGTCGAACAGCGTTTCGATGCCAGAATAATTGCCAGAGTCGACGTCATCCTTTTACAGGGTACAGCTCAGGAAGTAGTACTGATCGAACGGGTTTTCAGCGAACTGACCTTCGTCTTAGCAAAATCCGGCAAGCTGACAAAGAACGANNAAAGAAGTAGCACAGAATTTTGCCGAACTTGAATCGATCGTCCTCTTCACGCATAATCAACCGATCAGAGTCAAGACTCCGACACAGATTGAATATTACAAGGCTGTTAAGCAGAATGATATTGTCTTTGCTATCGGTCCAGCCGGAACGGGCAAAACATATCTTGCGGTAGCAATGGCGATCTCCGCTTTGAAAACCCGGGAAGTTGCAAAGATCATTTTGGCACGACCTGCTGTCGAAGCTGGGGAAAGTCTGGGTTTTTTGCCGGGTGATCTATCGCAGAAGGTCGATCCGTACCTCCGCCCGCTCTATGATGCTGCCGAAGAAATGATGACAGCTGAAAAATTAAAAGGTTATATCGAACGAGGTACCGTGGAAGTTGTGCCGCTTGCCTATATGCGGGGCAGAACACTGAACAATGCATTCGTCATTCTCGATGAAGCGCAGAATGCGACGACGATGCAGATGAAAATGTTCCTGACTCGTATCGGAGTCGGTTCGAAAGTGATCGTCACCGGAGATATGACGCAGATCGATCTGCCGACAAGAACCCAATCCGGCTTAGTACAGATTCAGGACATCCTGCAGGGAGTCGAAG
>PLXB01000269.1 GCA_003151215.1 Ignavibacteriota bacterium | reverse complement strand
GGCATTGACGAAATCACGACGCTTTGCCTTGTTCCACAAGTTGTCGATGCCATACAAATTCCCGTTAGCGCTGCAGGAGGTATCGCCGATGGAAGGCAGATGCTCGCTGCATTTTCGCTCGGAGCGCAAGCCGTGCAGATCGGCACTCGTTTTGCTGCAACGATCGAATCAAGTTCGCATCCGAATTATAAACAAGCCATTATCGAAACTGAGGATAATGCGACAATCCTCACGTTAAAAAAGGTTGCACCCGTTCGCTTGAAGAAAAACGCTTTTGCGATCGAAGCCTTCGAAGCGCAATCACATGGCGCAACAAAAGAAGAAGAGATCGCTTTGCTTGGAAAGAAACGCGAAATGAAGGGCATCTTCGAAGGCGATCTTGAACAAGGGGAACTTGAGATGGGGCAATCTTCGGGGCTCGTAAAGGATATTATTTCTGCGGAAGAAGTCGTTAACAGACTGATCGCAGAATATGAAACTGCGAGGAAAAGGATAAATGCCTCGGAATAATAAAATAAATTATTATTGTGATTCAGATTCGTTGTTCAGAATGCAATTTATTATCTTATCGCAGAAGTGTTACCCATGAAGTATAACTTCCATCCTCATTTCTCAGCGTGATCATATAATTTCCGCTTGGCAGTGCAGAGCCATCGAAGACTGCATTATGCACACCTTCATCGAATATTCCTTGAAAGATACCCTGTACTTTTCTTCCCAGCATATCCGTCGCTTCAAGTGAGATATTTTCTCTGCGCGGCAACGTAAAAGAGATCATGGTCTCATTGCGGAAAGGATTCGGATATGTGCTTACTAAACTTGGAGCGATGGGCATCGCGTGATCATTCGAAACGCCGAGGCTCCGAACTGTCTTGAATACTCCGAGTCCTTGTGATGCAGCAAAAAAGACTTGAGTAACGGGATTTTCTACCATTCCTGAGCACTTCACAAAATGGCCGGGCACATCATTTGCCGAAAGACCATCGCTTATCGAATACCAAAGGGAAAAACTTGCATCAGTCGAACGATAAACGCCGCTATCGGTACAGACAATAATACTTCCGGTATTATCGATCATCATATATAAATAATCCTTGAACGAAACGTTTACCCCTTCTGCAGGAAAGATCCTCGCCCATGTTTTGGCAAGATCGACTGAGCGATAAATGCCGCCGGTAGTTCCGCGAACTCGCGCGAGGTAGGAGCCATCAGGATGAATAAGCGACTGTGAAGCAAGAGGGTTACTCGGACTATTGGATAGTAATCTCCAGGTTACACCATCATCAGTTGATAGATAATATAGGGATACTCCAAAAGATCCTGACGTAACGATGATCGTATCAGCGGATGCAAAAGCAAATGTCAATATTGATTGTTGCTGCTGCGGAAGCTTAGGAATTTTCACCCAATGGTCACCTTCGTCAAGGGAATAAAGAAAACCGATAGAGTCTACACTGCTGGAGCAAAAAAGTTTTCCTTTTCCGTCATCACCGACCTGCAAAATAGTATTACCACCTAAACTATCGGTGATATAGGAAGTAGTATCGGGAACATGAATAATAATATGCTTCAACGTTTGTCCATCGTCTTTCGAACGGAAAAGACCTTTATTCGTGCCGATAAAAATATTATCTACTTTATCTATCCAAAGACTGGGGTGATAGTCTTCGCCATATTCAGGCTTATGATCCCAACTATCTCCGTTATCGGTCGAACCCCATAAGCCATATTCAGTAATGCCGAAGATACTCTGCTTAGAATTGATAGCTACACCGTACATGTATTCTGCATAAACCCCTTTGTTCTTTACCGTCCAACTCACTCCATTATCGTTCGAAAGAAAAATGCCATCAGGTTCGCACATCTGAAAAAAATTTGTATCTTTGGCAGCCATAGAGAATACTTCATCGCCGCGCTTATCAGTATCTTGAATTACCCATGTCAAACCGTCATCTACGGAGCGCAGCGTCGGTCCGTGCGCATTGGCATAGATCACATTCGTGCCGGGTACCCGAATGAGTTTATCAATATTATTTTTTTGTTCTTCAGATGTCGCAGGTCGTTGATAGACGGATTTCCATGACCTTCCGGTATCGGTAGAAACATAAATGTATCCTCCAATGGTCAACGTTGGTTGTATACTGCCGACAATAATATTTCCATTCGGAGCAGCGAGCAGCGTCGACAGTTGTTTCTTATGGAGCGAATCAAAGAGCGCCGGGAGTTTCTTCCAGGACTCTCCCCTGTCGCTCGATCGATAAATAGCGCCTGTGATGGCTAATCCTGCAAAAAGATTACCATTTCCATCGATGGAAAGAGTAATCATAATATCATCAAATTGTACCGGAGGTTTCGTGCGGAATGTATCGCTTAAAATCCCTTTCGATAACCATGTCGTTCCGTTATCATCTGAGCGCAATAGACCATGATTGCCGGTAGCAAGATAGATCTCACCGTTCGGATCGGCTACAATATCATTGATCGTAACGGTGACCGTATCTGCATAGGGAGTAATTTCTTCCCATTGTGCATTGGGGTCATTTTCGTTATAACGGAAAAGCTGCCCGCTTGCAGCAGCATTTGCTGCAATTAAATATCCGTTTGGAGTGGCAGCGCCAATATACAATTGCGGACTGGGCAAACCGCTATTCAATAGATCCCATGAATTTCCATTATCCGTGCTCCGAAAAGCTCCACTGCCGGCAGTCCAGACAATTACCCGCCCTGCAGAATCTATCGTAATATTTTCCACAGTTCCTCCTTCGGGTCCGCCTGTTTGATGCCAGAAAGGAGTTTGTGCCAGGAGAGGGGAGGAAGAAAGAAAAAGCGTCAGAAATAAAATATTCTTTTTCATAGTAATATGCGAATAAAATGAATATTCCCGATAAAACATAAGCGGGTATTCTTTGATCTAAAGAATACCCGCTTATAGAAATAACTTACTTTCGAATAATAAAATTAATTGTGTCCGAAGACTCCGGAGTAGTCAAACGCACCATATACGTTCCGCTCGGAAGTCCTCTGGCTCCGACAGGAAGTTTATAACTGCCTATAGGCTGTGTCTGGGTGTTTTTTACGGTACGAACCATTTCGCCAAGCACATTATAGATCTCAACCTTTACGGGAACATTGGTTCTGTTCACACTATAATAAAGTACCGGTGTTTCATTATCGGCAACAATATTCGGAGAAAGCATACTGATGCGCGTCGGAAGAGTACCATAAAGGAAATTATGCAGTGTAGTATCTCCACATAAGTACCCGGGCACGAAGGCGCTGGGAATCGTATCAGTAGCTATGTAGCAAATGGCATTATTCTTCGAATCGTAGAATGCACCGTTTGAAACAATGAACGGCGTGATCAATTCCTTTGAGACCATTACTTGGTATGTTGCATGAACGATCTCATTGAGATAGGTGAACGGTATGACTCGCGTTATATCAAAGTCGATCGTTTCGTCTCCGTTAGGTAGGTCATTCACGACAGGGGCTTTGGTGAAGCTATAACCGGAATCGGTATTGACAACAGGCGTT
>PLXB01000054.1 GCA_003151215.1 Ignavibacteriota bacterium | reverse complement strand
CAAGAACAAAGCTGTCGTGAACCGACCTTCTACATCAGGATTCGTGAAGCCGGGAGGCAGAGTGAAGTGCTTGCCGAGTGCATTGCCATGTGGTACGTAGGGGGTGTCATCTTCTTTTCGGTCAGCTTCCGGAAGAAAGATTGCGTCGATATGCTCACCGTCATAAGACGGTGTCACTTCCCATTGGTACACACCAAAATCACGGATATCATCATTAATGATAATGACTTCCCCGTCANNAATGTTCGATGTTCTTCTCCTTCGACTCCTTAAGAGGGCCAAAGAGCTGATCGTAGGAATATTTCCCGTGCCAGTGAAATGTAGCACCTCCTCCCGCACCGACTCCACTGACAGTGTTGATGTCGGAGAGTTTGATACGGCGCTTATGGGTGCGGTAGCCATTGGCGGTGAAGCCAGTAACTGCATCGCAAGTTGAATCAGTTGTGATAGAATACGGCGGATACTGTTTGGTAGTATCCACTTCATTGACTATGAATTCAATACCAGCCTGTACGGGCAGGTTTATGTTAGTGATTTGCATGTTTTTATTGTTTAATAATGAACACAATCTGTTTATAGTGCAGGTGATGAGGTGATAGCCTGTGCTGCCCTCATGTCCCGTTTTTCCGCTTCTGTTGTTCGTCTGTTCTTCGAGAATTCACGCAGTTTATCCATGAACTCACGAATTGCGGGATCTGCCTCTGCATGAAATGGATATTTTCCGTACCAAGCATTACAAAGCTGTTTCATGTGATGACGAACCTCACTGCCGCAGCGATAGAGTTGTTCTGTTTCGAGTATTGCGGCAATCCGTTGCCTTACCTTATCATCGGCACCATGGATGTCAAGGATTTCGGAGAGTACTTCTTCGTGCTCGAGTGGTCGTCTGAGGCGTAGTTCTTCTGCTGCAATTGCAAGATAATCCAGCGTCGTTAGTCGTCTCTTGTTCCCCGGGGTGAAGTCATCAAGATTAAGTAGTCGTGCAGTATAGGACTCATAGATGCGAGCTAATGAGTGCAGCACATTCGGGTCGCTGAGTGATTCTAAGTCAAGGACATCGAGCCATGGTGCGATCTTTTGCCGTAACTTACGGTTGAGGCGTAACTCAACCTTGATGAGCTGTGGTGCATCGGGATCGAACACTATCTTGCCTTTATCGACGAGTTCTCGCGTCTTGTTGTATATAACGAGCTTGGTTTCGCCCGATAGTAGATACCACCCATTTTGATATTTTTTAATCTTGAACCCATGCTTGTCTCGCATTAGCCGCAGATAGTATTCTAGCGGCATGGTTGCTTCAAATATCATTGCCAATTCCATACCGGTGACAGGTCTATTTCGTACAGACAGACCGAGCTTTTCCTCAATAACTTCAAATGCTGGTTTGATATAGTCACCCGTTGCGAGTTGGATACCATCATAGTCAGGAAGAAAACGCATTAAAGATAATCGCATGGAGAAGATATATCCGTGAATGGGGTAATAAGGCATACCATAGAAGTACTGCTGTCCATCGTGTGGACCTGAGAGGTGCGGTGCGACAAGTCCTTTATGCTCTGCTTCAGTCAGGTTGTTAAAGTGTATCTTCACGGGATCAAAGCCAAATAATGGTGTGTACATTTTTTTTCTTTAGTTATTGGTTTTCGGTTTCCAAGTCAGATTTTTCACTGTTATCCGATTTGTTGACGGCTTGGTCGAGTTCATCCATCGCCTTGGAACATTCGGCATACTGCTCGGCAGTATATCCAGTGAAGTCATAAACAGGCATCCATCCGCTCTCTGATGGATCAGCTACGCGTTCACTATCGGCGATTATTGCCAGTTGAGGATTCAAGTTTGCGGCATCGGTAAAAGACTCATCCGGTTTCTCTTGCAGAAGTATACTATCGGTAAGAGAATGTATTTTTGACTCAAAGTCCTGATCGTCATTCTCGTCTTGTGCCAGCCATACCGGTTCTGGGATAGGCATTTCGCCTCGAAGAAACTGTAAATCCGTCTCGACCTGGGATAAGTCGTTGGCGACATTTTGAAAATAGTCTTCGAAGAGATCGGGTTCAAGTGCTTCGTTAGCCAGAGCCTGATCCCATTGCTCATCAGAATCGGAGATCTGCTTGGGGGAAGGAAAGGGAAAATCGAGATACGCTTTTTTTACGATGGCTCCAAGATCATCGTTTGAGGTTTTGATTCGAATGAAAAAGCTCTTTGAGGGATGTTCAATATCTTCTTCTTCAAGCCGAGATAATTTCCCATCTATCATTTGTACCAAGCCGGGTAGGAAGTTGGAAGCGATCTTTGCCGGCGATTCGTAACTATAGTACACCTCACCCGTGACCAATGTGATCACCGATTTGATTGATCGACATAACCACTTCATATCAGCGGCGTTTGTTGGCAAATCATCTAATTGTTTTAGAGTAAAATCGGTAATAGATGCTATCTCCTCTGATAGTATCTCGATGAGATCAAAGAGACCTCTTTCAAAATCCATCACCATAGCTCGCAAGAAGCCCTGGCGCGCGTTATCATGAGAGACGATGAGTATTTCCATATTGCTATTTTGATTAGTTAAAATTTTGGTTATGGGAGATGCTTTTTCTTTTTTGTTAGAGGATGAAATAATATGATGGAGGATAGAGGGCTGATGGATAATGCTGTTGTGAGAGCAGGCTATAATATAGTAGCGTGTATAAGAGATGCTTGCTTGGGTAATGCAGAGAGAGTTCGCGGCATAGTATGTATAAGGTATGTTTTTCTGCTCCTTGGGTAAGGTGGCGTGGGGTTCAGCAGGCAGGGTGTTCTTTGAGGCGCACTTAATAATAATCGTGCGGGCCCCCGGCGCAAAAGCGCAAAAAGATGAAAGCTGGCAAGGGCGGCCGGTCAGGGGTGCGGGAAAAATTTGCGTGCGCGCGCCGAAGGCAATGTGCGGGGAAAAGAGTCTTGCGGCAGCGAAAATCAGGAGGGCAGCATGGAAAATCGACAACAACGAACGATGCCCAATCAGGTGCTCGGATGGTACTATAAATTCGCTGCGATATATCTCCGTTTTAAAAAGCAAAATGCGGTATTCCATTATGGATGACTCTCGCCATCAATGAAATACCGCCAGCTATACCAAAGCGGGATTGAAAATGAAACTTGTCATGATTTATTCTTGGACTATCGGATAGGAAAATACTTCCCTATATTAACCGAATAAGCCAGAAGTNNTGGCACTCACGAAATATTTTGTTGAGGAAAAAAGCGAATGCCGGAAAACATTACAAAAAAAACGTTCTTAGAGTTTCCGAAAAATACAAATATTTATTTTAATTTCATCGAGGGGGTATCAGCATACGCGTTTTTACAGGATTCCTATTCTATGCTGCCTTTTTGAACGATACGA
>PLXB01000328.1 GCA_003151215.1 Ignavibacteriota bacterium | reverse complement strand
CTAATCCTGATGGATTCATAAGTTAAGTTGTCCTTTCGATTACGTTAAATACTACTATAAAAAATCTTGATGTAATGAGTGATGTGTAACGAGTAAAGAGTATGATTAATCACCCAAAACTCTTCGCAAATTAATTATTAGTTGCTCATTACTACACATTGTGCGCAGTCGCAACGAGGTGGTCTCCGTTGGGAGCATGTGGAAGATCGTGATCCTCCACATGTTCCTCATGTTCAGTATGCGCCATCATACCGATAAACACTGCTGAAAGCATTGTAAAAATGTACGCCTGCAGAAGTGCGACGAAAATCTCGAGTAAAAAAACAAAGAGCGAAAACGGCACCGTCACAATAGCTCCGACAATGATTGACTTGAACAGGAATGTCAGCCCGATGAGTGACAGGATCACAATATGCCCCGCCGTCATGTTCGCAAAAAGACGAATCGCAAGCGCAAATGGCTTCGTGAAAAGACCCATGATCTCGATCGGCACCATGATTAGAAGCAGAAATCCCTTCATAACCAAAGGGACATCCATGTCCAATAGTCCCGCAGTAAAATGCTTGAAGTATGCCTTAACGCCCATTGCGTGAAAACCTACAATTTGCGTAATCACGAAGGTACAAATCGCAAGAGCGGCAGTGATCTCGACTGAACTCGTCGCCGTATGTGCCCAGGGCAAAAGGCCAACAAGATTGATCGTCATTATAAAAAAGAAGGCCGTCAGAAAATATGGGAGAAGCGTGCTGCAATAAGGCTCAGTAAGATTCGGCGCAACAATGTCATCTCTGACAAAGACGATCAAAATTTCGACAAGATTTCGGATTCCCTTTGGCACGAGGGATTTCTTAGCTTTCATTGCGGCAACGCGAAGAACAATAAAAACAATTACCGCCGCCAGCGCCATGAAAAACATGTTGGATGTCATAGAAAGGTCAAGGCCAATTGGCTTATGGTCAAATCGTATAGCATGACCCTTCTCGGCAATCGGCGAGGCTTCGATTCTTTGATTACTGTCTATACGCGGATCCGTATTGATCGTGTAAACCCCACTTTGCGTCAGCGTTTCCTTACTGCCATATATATGCAACGTACCCTGGTCGAAAAAGATGTAAGGCAAAGGCACCTTACCCAAAGGCATTACGTCAAGCTCGTGGTGATTGCCTAAGTATCCGAACATCTCGTTGAAAACATTCTTAGGCGGCTCCTTAGAAGCTTCTCCGGCCTTGTTCGAAGCAGTGGTCAGGGAATCGGTGGCTGGCATTCGCTTATTGCCCGAGTAATTTGCCTTTATTGTGGACGTATGCTACCTCTAAAAAGAGATAAGAAAAATACGTTGCCAGCAGCCCAATAATTATTCCGCCCGCGTTCATCTTGAGAATAATAAAACCGATGCAGAATACGATCAGAAGGTTGAACATCCTAATTACCATACTGAGAATAGCCACCGTGACAAAAAGCACCCCCGGCTGCTCGAATGCCCATTCAGTCACAAGAAAGCTTATAAAGCTCGATATGATCGGGAAAGCCATACCGAAATAGCAGGCTGTTCGAAAGGCTGGCGTGGCGAAAAGGAACATCAGAAGAGTCCCTACCATGAGAAAACCGAACGTCATTGCGAAAAAGCGCTGAATGAAATACTTGCTGGCTTCCTGCGAAAGAAGAAGGTCCGCAACATTTTGCGGAGCAGCAGCCACAATCGCTTTAGGATTGGCTTGCTCTTGTCTCGAATTTAGTATTGGTGTAATGTCGGTCATTAATTAGTGGCTGTTTGAAGAATGAAAATCATTCTTTTCCGCCCATTTTACGGCAAATNNCCCTCATCCCCCGGGCGCGCACCAAATGCTTTTTACTTCGCTTTCGTTTCAATTTTTTTACATGCTTGGAATCTGAACGTTTTACTTATTGGAATCTGAATGTTTTACTTATTGGAATCGGATTTTTTCTGCAATCGCAAAACCGTCAAAATAAAGTAGCCCGTGCTCGAAATTGAGCCAAAAGTGGTGAGAATGGCCACCCAAAGAGGTGCTGTATGAAAATGCTTATCCAGCCAATAGCCAATTCCGAAAAAAGCGAGAATCGTGNNACTAATACGGCCCTGCTTCGCGCATGATCTTCGCTTGCTCGTTAGCTTCTTTTGTTGCACCGGATTTTATTGGCGATTGAGTAGCCGCTTCGTGGGCGTAATCGCGGATTTTCGATACTGATTTATCCTCATCCATATTTGAAGTTATTCTATGTATTGCAATTCTTCTTCTCCACATTTAACACTTAATCCTACAAATCCTTCTCGCCGAACGCAACTTTCTCACCCATTCAAGGCATTCTAATAAGTTGTTAATTTCGGTTGAGAAGGGAAACTCATCAATGCCAGAGACAAAGTCAAAAAGTGATCTGCTCGCAAGGCCCGCAAATGGGATGTCGATGAACGGCGCGACTCNNCGATACATCCGCGATAATCGCCGGCATCAACGATGCGATTGAATTCGTGCAGGATCGGGTCGTGAACCGCGAGGAGGTCGTCGAACAGATTTTTCTCGCGATGCTTATCGGCGAGCACGTATTGCTCGAAAGCCGCACGGGTGTCGGAAAGACGCTGCTCGCCGAGCAGGTTTT
>PLXB01000319.1 GCA_003151215.1 Ignavibacteriota bacterium | reverse complement strand
GTTGTTTCTATCTGCAGAACTTCAGGAATCGAATCGTTTGTCATGTCGATCTCACGAACAGTACGAAGTATAGCGCCGATCGGCTTCGGTTTTGATGCAGAAGTGTCGGCACCTTGAGCCAAAATATTTCCCTCTATTTCAAAAAATACAATCGCTATCTTTATCAGCAACGTAATTCTTTCCAATACTATCTTATTCATTTTTAGTGATAGAAAGAACATTGATCATTCTCTGCTGAGGATTCCAATAAATCGCCTTTACTCCACCAGATCCAGAATAATATGTAAAAACCTGCAGATTCTTTTTCGACAGATCTCTCAGAACATTTCCATTAAATCCCCGAGCAATGCCTGCGAGTTTCTTATCATTGATAAGGGAATCGGCATAAATAAAATGTACGGGATGCAGGAATCTGTCGAATTCTTTATTCACTGTCTCCTGGCGCTCCGCTTCAGAAAGCTCCGTGCGACGTGCAATGTATGAGCCAATAGGCCACCAGTCGGAATACAGAATTGAACTCAGACTCTTTACTATAAACTTGACGGAGTCTTTTGCAAAATCGCTCCCTGTTGCCGAGAGTGAAAATTCCGTTTTGAGACTGTCGCCTCGAAAACTTGTCATTAATTTATGAGAAAGCTGCTTCGGTAATTTTCCATGCGATGCAAAAAGATCGTCGCCTCTGCCTTCTTCGTCTATTCCATTTATGCCGACCCAATACAATGTATAATCGCCAGACCCCAGGGTTGCGGGATACCGGTAAATCACTTTATTCTTTCTTCCTCCGATGGCAATAAAATTCGTTTGATCGGTCTCATTCCGATAAATATGATTCGGATCGAGCGGGATGACAAAATAGTTTTTCAAGCTATCATAGAGCGTTGTTTCATTCATTCGCGGATAGGTGCGATTGATCTCTTTATATTTACTCAATGCAAGTTCGATCTGCTGCAATGCTTCCTGAGCACTTTGCACCGTTGCTTTCTCATTAGCACCTTCTATCTTCCGGAAACCGGTCCCTTCGCAGCCGATAAGGAAAATAACTAAAATACTGAGAGCGGAAGTTTTGCGTATCATAAAATATATTATGGATTCGGCGTTAAAAAACCACTTGGTCTCAGGAATGAATCTCTTTCGCAGCTTTCACCAAATCGAATACCATCATTATTGGCATGGCGATCACGCTCATCGTTTACGCCGCCGATAATAAAAAGATCTTCGCCGATCTCCACCGCATCACCCAACAAACGGACAAGTGAATTCATTTTTAGCGTTCGCATAAAATATGCTGAAAAGAAAAAATGCTGTAATTTATCGCGATCTGGTATTTTTGGGCTATAAAGATACACCGGTAACTTTGCAACACGTATATCAAAATCGGTTTGGCTTTCCATAGTCAATGGTATCTCCAAAACAATTCCGAAGAGCAGTTTTACGGGGATCGTTTTATGTTCAAGAACTGCTATGCTCGACGCAAGGAGCGCTGCGGGCTTATTGTCATTCGAAAGTTCGTCCGCATCCTTAAAAATTTCATCCATCGCTTCGCAATCGGTATGATCCTTTCGATATTCATCCCAAAATGATGAGCGCAGATACGAGCGCAATGCTACTCCTTCTGCGATACCTTTTGGGAATAAAACCGAGAGAAGAATATTCCGGTGATATGTGTATATATCAGTGCTGTCAGGCTCTTCGCTCTGCGCAAAAGAAGAGGTAGATACACAGATAAGAAAAAAGATAATCGCAATTGCTTTCACACAAATTCAGACAGCGACAGGCAGTGCATTCAGGTTTTTTAGTTCATCCGACTTCAATCCGACAAGCTTTTCCAGACGCGCGGAAAAATATCTGCGCTGTTCCGTATGCGGAGCATCGGGGGCAAGCGGTGCAAAAAAAAGCGGCACATCGGCAAAGCAATAAACATGCTGCAAGAGTGGAAGTTTCTTTTTATATCGTGCCTCCGATGCTGGTTTTGCAGGTTCGTTAATGATAGCAACAATGGGAATGCTGCATTCGGAGGAGATGCGTACGATCTCGCGCGATGCAAGAGAAGCACGATCGCTTGCAATATCTTCGAGCTTTTGGGCAAAGAAGATTATTGCTCCTCCATGCTCGGTGAGTGTTGCACGTGCATTACTTGCTTCGAGTGCAAGAGGTCCCCCTTCCTTAAATTCGGAATTTAGAAAAGCGGTAAGTCCGAACTCTATGCAGCTTCCTCCGAGATGGATTTTCGATAGATCCATCACGATATTATTGTCTTTCCTTAAAAGAGATGTAATGCGTAGAAGTTCATTTTCGAAAAGTGTTTCATCAACCGTGACCTGTCGCTCAAATTTTCTGTTGCGGACAGCTTCAGAACGCGCGATAAAAAACTGAGAACTCATCAGTTGAAACGAACGCGATGAAAGATCCACTGACTGAACTTCCGGTAATGGAGTTTCTGATTTAAAATCAAGCTCCTTGCCGGCAGAGTCTAAAAATTTCACCCCCAGAGCCTGAGCCATACCAAAGCCTGCATCTTTTGCAAGCGGTTCGTCCCAACCGAGAATCACCGAAAATGCACCTTCATCAAGCGCATCGGCGATCAGTTCTCCTATTCCAAACGTTGTTCCGGAAAATCCGAGTCTGTTCTTTTTGGTTTGTTTATGAGCATTCGCAATGTTATTTGCAGGAGCTTCGGCAATAGCTCGCATTTCGATCACACCGATAGAGCCGCCTTCGCCTGCAAAGCCAAGGGGTACGATAAGCTGCTCCCCGGAAG
>PLXB01000430.1 GCA_003151215.1 Ignavibacteriota bacterium | reverse complement strand
TGAGGCCCGCTACCGGCAACGGGAGCGGGTTTTTATTTTGCTGATTTTTTGCCGGCATGGTTCGCCAATTTATTATATTTTCATTTTTTCTCTCGTTCGGTGCAGTTCATGCGCAGGAACAGGGATCGCTTGACCGATCATCTTCATCTATTGGTTCGCCAAGATATGTTCAGCCAACGGAACCCCGTTACCGTGCGCTCTTCGGGATCGGCGGCAATGAGGGGATTGGTGGATCGAGCCCGCAAGCTACGCTGGGCNNCTTTCGCGCTCACTCCCGCGCAGGACCTATGCCGAATTCGATCTGCTCTATGGCGTTGCACTCGATCGGGTTATGCCACATTACGGCGGTGCGCCAGAACAATTCCATGCAGCGCTTTCTGCCGGGGGCAGCATTAGCAACTATCAAACGAACTGGCGTAATTTTGGAAGAGGCCGTCCGCCGATTGACTCTGCTAATACTTCCCAATTCTCATTAGGGTTGCCCATTCAGCTTCAGACAATTTATGAGCCGTTCCGTTATGTGGGAATAGGCGCGCTGCTCTTTTATACCATCAGCACCTTGCAGCCAAGTTATGGCGGAGCGGTGGTGGTTGAGGTGAGGTATTAAGTGGGAAACCTAATGTCATTTTGGGTGTTCGAGTAAATAGTTATGGTGTTTTTGCGGAGCGAAGCTCAATCTCATTCGCGATTCTTTTTTAGAGTATGAACCAGTGTAGGTTGAAATGGAAAACGATTTTGAGAGTGAGCGAAAAAATTTAATTCGTTCGCTCAGGCTACTTTTTGGCAAAAAAATAGAACCGGTTGACATCGAAACGGCTGTTTCGGAAGGAATCGAGGCATACATTCGAGCTTCGAAGGATAGCCCCACGGAGTTTGTCGAAGCTGCATACGGTTATATCTACACCGCCGCAAAGCGAGCGATAATTAAGCGACTAAGGAGAGCCGGACACGAGCGGCCAATGAGTGAGGTAATTCAGGAACCAGCCGCGCTTGATCCTAAAGAACGAAGTTTTGAAGCAGAGGACATGGTTCACGAAATCTTCGAGCATCTTTCCGAGGATTATCAAAAAGTTCTATTAGCTCACAACGAGGGTTATGAGATAGTAGAAATTGCTGAGACAATGAACCGCACTGTTCCAGCCACCTATAAACTATTAGAACGAGCAGAAAAGCGATTTATGGAAGTAGGAATTAAACTCGGGATGTCCCCCCCCCCAGCAATAGTCGTGCCAATCGAGACAAAATTAAATCTAAGAAAAATTGAAAATGAGTGTCGAATTTCGAGGGGGATCTGGCCTAATAGGGTAGGCGAGATTAACTTGCCAAAAAAATAGAGGCCAGAGGGTACTAAACCTCGAGCCTCTATAATTTCGGGCGAAGCCTGTCATTGGAAGATGGCTTAGCCCTCATATTAACTACAAAAACACTAACGACCATGATTACCAAATCATTCACTACCAAACTCACCGCATTCGCTGCTGCGGTCATACTTTGTTGCAGCATTCTATTTATTCATTCGAACGCACGAGCGCAGCCCTGCACTACTTGTCTGATTGCCCAGACGGATGTTAACCAAGCTCTATGCGGCGGCTATACATGGGTCTTGAAAAATACCTGCACATCTTGCATCAGTTCGATTACGATATCTGGGGCACCACACCCGTGCTCCTTTTGTCTCGTCTATGATGCTGGCTATGGCGACGACTGGACCGTGACGTATAACTCTACGCTGCATACGTATACGCTTACTCCTGGTGGGGATGGTGGTGATTGCTTGCAGCCTGGTGGTCTCTTGCAGATAGCCTCTTGTCTCCAATCCGGGGACAGTATACAGGTCTGCTGGTCTCCCGCTGATCCCCCATGCACATCTCCCGTTTGCGCAAATATTACCGTGCCTTAATGAATCATTTGAACATGCAAAGAAACAAATTCCCATTTTTGAAGCTCGCATGTGCCTGGGTTATCGTTCTGACGATGACCCAGGCGTTACATGCACAAAACTATACTGGCAGTTGGCATCGTGTTCCAATGCCGTTTAATAGCTTGATCCTTGAATTCGGGTTTGCGGATAGCCTCCATGGGGTTTGTTTGAGTGGTAATGAAGACATCAGTTCAACATCGGACGGTGGCAGGTCGTGGATTCGCGATACGAGTCTGAATCTTTACTTCGGACCCAAAAGATATCTTGATGGATTGGAGTGCATTGGAGATCGCAGAGCTTTTTGGTTTCCTTCGGAAGGGAGTCTGTCTATCGCTCCACCGGGCTGCGATTTTATTTACCCCCCCTATGGTGGTGATAATGGCTTTGGCACATATACCACTCTTTCCGAGAAAATGTACAATACATCCTATGGCTTTCGACTGGTCGAGCAAATGAGCACGGTTCCGGGTTTTTATCAGGCACTCGAGGATAGTATTAGTATCCTGGTCACTCACGATGGCTGGCAACATTCAATGGTGACAGGGTCCACATATACCTTTCCTTCCCCACCCTCCGGTACACAAGTGTTTAACTCTGGGCTACTCGTCGATAGCAATGAGGCATGGACGGCTGAACTTAATGTAGTCTTGCATACGTCAAATAGGGGTGCAACTTGGACGAGCATGCTTCCGGCCGATACTTCGAGGTACAATCCGAATTGGATCTCATTTTTTGCAAAGCCCCAGACACGCGAGGTGTGGACAAAGCCGTCTTTCGGTCCAATTGATATCGCATATTCCAGCGATTACGGATCCACGTGGAGGCTTGATTCCACGTTTGTCAACCGGGCTGATGTTTTGTCCGGCACTCGGTTATGGCGTCTGTGTCCTACTGCTTCGGGTGCGATATGGGCTTTGATCGGGAATGATGGAGGAGGAGATGTCACGATTGACCCCCGTTTGTATACAAAGTTATATCCTCATGCCTTCTCCAATAAGATTGCTATAAGCTCGGACAAAGGCTTCTCGTGGGGTGTTGATAGCCTTACATTCTTGGCTGATTCGCTTGTTGAAATGCACTTCCTGGATTCAAGACATGGATGGGTTGCATCCTGGAGTCACGACAGTAGTTTTATATGGTATTATGATGCGAATGCTAGTGGTGTCGAAAATACCGGATCAAATGTGTTTAATGGAATCTCCGTTTACCCCAATCCAGCTAATAGTTTCATCATGGTAACTTACTTTAGTGAACCTCTCGCAATAGTCGACCCGCTTGGCAGGAATTACAAATTGCCAAGAACCGGAACCATACTCGATATTTCCTCCCTCCCACCAGGCGTTTATTTCATGAGTGATGGACACTTGCACTCGAAGTTCGTGAAGGAATAGGCAAGCTTACCCCACCACTCCCCACCGGCTCTGCCTTGGTGCCCAGCAGGTGAAACGGTTACAGTGCCATAACACGTTAAATTATAATGAAACTATTCGAGAACGATCGAATCCGGTTGCGACCAGCATTGTTGCTGGTC
>PLXB01000274.1 GCA_003151215.1 Ignavibacteriota bacterium | reverse complement strand
CAAGCATTCCGGTTGTTCTATCAACATAATAAATATCTTTGTTGGAATACTCGTAAGTTGGCAACGTCGTATGGTATTCAGGCTCATCTAAAGTACGTTCGATGGGTACCATGCTCGATTCCGAATGAAAGATTACATACACTCTGCCATCGCGAATTTCGGTGCCTGACACCATTTCTTTATAGTCTTTTTGCATAGGAAATGTAAGAGTACTCCAGACAGCGTAGTCTTCATTAGAAGACGAAGTTGAACTATCTCCCTTCACAACCTGGTCTTTTGGAAGGTAACAGAAGAGGTGATGCAATATTTTTTGCGAGTTAGCAAGCACATCATCCCAAATACTATCGACTCTTTCGCGAGTCTGTAATGAATCTTCAAAACGGGCAGTAAGTTGATCAACGATGTTATAATAGCCGTAAACTTCTTTGAAATTACCAAGTGTATCGATAATCACTCCGAAATCATTACCTGCATATAAGGCTTTATCATCAAAAGGTGGATTCCCTCTATCTTCAACCTTACTTGTAGTAAAAGTTTGCAAGCTTCCATTATCATCAAGGGAACTGTGAATCGAGTCAATACGAACTTGAAAATCGGATGCACCGTCATCCCGGAACTGCCGGACAGTAGCAGTAATATAGTATATGATAGAATATGTGGACATATCATTGGGCTTTAAATCGGGAATGCTCAAAAGCTCATCCGAATTTTTTGCCGATACCTGTGACCTAATGCTTACTTTGTAACGAAAAACCTCTCCCGGAAGAGGCTTCAACCGCAATAAATAGCTGCCGACGACTTCTTTACCGGGCTTTGCGGTATCGATAACAGGCTGCGCGATAAGGAATGAAGGCATCGCAGCAATTGCGCAAACGATTGCGATAATATATTTCATAAAAAGAAATAAGAAAATCTATTTCAAATGCTCGAATTATTTTAACAATTCGACTTTCGTCGTACTTCTCGCCTTTTCGTCTGTCTGGATAGTCCTGCCGGCAGCTTGTGCAGATTCAAGAGTGAGAGAATACGTTTTATCTTCGATAACATTCCGATACACAAGCATTCCGGTTGCATCTTCGACATGGATCTCTTCCTTCGTTGACATCGTAAAATTTCCTAAAGTCGCTTTTACAGGCCCCTCCTCTATTACCGAACGCATTGGTCGTGCCATAGAACTAGTTGTAAAGACCGCCATCACTTTGTCACCACGCTCTTCGAATCCAGTCAGAACTTGCCTGATACTGATCTGCATAGGAAATTGTACTGAAGCGGCAACTGGAATATTATCTTCATAATCTTTCTTCTGCGTCGAGTCTTTGGCAAGTGGCTGATCGGGAAAGTGCATCATCGTTTCGAGAACATACTGCCCGATCCGTGCATTGATTTGTTCCTTGATGAACTCCCCTTCTTTCATTTTGATGGAATCAGGATATGGCTTCATGATCTTTTCAATAACATTGGTAGTGCCATAGACTTCTTTGATGTCGCCGAATTTTGTTACAATGACTCCGATATCTTCGCCCAATAGAGCTGCGAAAGTAGCAAAGCGCTGATCGTTCCTATCTGCAGCACGGCTGCTTGACAAATCGATCTTCATTGTATCCTGAATAAGTTTTACGTTTATTGAATCAAATTTGAACGAAACATCAATACTCGAATCGGAGCGGACACCGCGGATGGTCTCATGAACATAGATTGTATTATCTGCTGTCGCCGATTGGTGAAGAGCCGGTTGTCCGGGTGCATTGCCGTTTTTGTTTGAAACCGAATGCTGCATAATGCGGTAGAAATATGACGTTCCGACTTTCGGTCTGATATAAATCCGATGCTCTTTTTCGGTTACTGTTACAGCCTTCGCCGTTTGTGTAGTATCAAATACAGCATTTGAATTGTTTTGCGGACCGCTATCTTTACTGCAAGATGAAAGAAAAATAGAAATACTTACAAGAGCTGGTAGAAAAAGTGAATATTTATGAAATCTCATTATAAGTCAGATAATATGATATTGAGCAGATTGTTTGTTCTGCAAAAATACCACATAAAGAGGAGTAGTTAACGAAGAGAGGGAATCTACGGTAATCACTCATTTTTTCATTCCACTACTTATGAACAACAAACTTTTGACCTAATTGCTCATTATCGATGATCATTCGGATAAAATAAGTACCATTAGCAACATTCCCGATTGCGAATTTCTCAGTAAACGATCCCTCCTGCACTGATCGCTCTGTAAGACGCCTTATTTCCTTTCCTGTATCATCATAGAGACTGAGAGTAAGGTATGTTGCATGAGGAATATAGTAAGACAGCGTTATACTCTTCCCATCGGAAGGATTTGGATATGACCCTGAAAGCCAAAGAGATGGAGAATGAACCAGAATTGGCATTTCTACAGAACTTTTCACCGTATTAATAGAGACGAATGCAAAGATATCGGCATCTATGAAGCCCGTCCGATTCTGAGTCCACGAGCCTACATAGACTCCGCCAAATGCATCACCGGACGTATGATCTCCGATATATGCTGCCGTACTATCCGTTTTCTCTACAAATAAAGGGTTGAAGCTCGGCGCAAGCATTTGTGATTTATCGGGCAAAACATCGCCTAAACGTATGCGGTAGGGGGCAATAAGAATATTATTTAGATCCGATTCTGAAGAATAATAAAGAGCATACGCATCTCCCGTCGCTTGATCGACACTTACACATGGGTCAAAACGATCTGCAGAGTCCAGTGAGTTGATACCAATGATCTGAGGAGTAGTCCAATTAAGTCCATCGTCATCTGAGAATGAAAAAGACTCTGTCGCTATACCCCCTTGGTAATCCCCACCTAATGCATAGATACGATTCGTATTGATATCAACATCGAACGAAGGATAAGGAAAGGCCTCAAATCCCTGATTACCTTTTAAGCCCGTAAAACCTGAATTAAGGCCGCTCGTAAAAAAAGGATAACTATTAAATATGCGCGTAATCTGGAGGGTAAATGTTGATCCTCCATCAGTTGAGACAAAAAATTGGTGACCCAAACCAGATGAATCACTAAAAGCAACAAAAATCTCACCGTTTTTACCGGTTCTTACTATTTGATAATCATCGCTTGGACCTAATAATTTTGGCGTACTCCATGTCACACATTTATTATCACTCCAGGAAATATAAGCTCCTTCTTGTTCGAAAAGAGAATCAGCAGAATAATATTGGTTCCATATAGCATACACTCTGCCATGATGAGAACTGACGAGAGAATTATCAACTGTGATAAATACTCCATCGGGATTACCATAATAATTCGGCGCTGGATTATTATCAATCGGTGTCGCATTTTTCCAGATTTTTCCGTCGGTAGATGTTGCAAATGCAATGGTCCCTGCGGAATCTGCACCGTCATCAGTAATATAGGAGTAGTAAAAATTTCCTGCATCGTCACAGGCAAGTGAAGCTTCTCCGTAAATATAGACATCCTGATGATTGAGCGGCAGCGGAAGTCTCGATAGCACCCATGATCTGCCTGTATCGGTCGATGTGTAAGCAGGCACTCCGTTATTATCCATGTCAACGATATCCGAAGCGGCTCCGATCACGATCATGCCTTTATTTTTTCTATTGATCGAAACTGATGGATTGTCCTGATTTAATGGCGCATTCGAAACATCAATAATGAGGCTATCCGAGGGTTGAGTTTGTCCGAAAACAGATGACGTGAGAAATGCGGTGAGATATGCGGTGATAAAGAAAGTTTTCATAGGATATATGAAAGTAAACGAATGAGTTATGCTTTCAAGGGGAAAGGGCAAGATACTCAACAAGATAATGGAGGAAAAATTCTATCTTTGCCGGATATAAATCTTCTCCAAAAAAAAAAGCCCCGACAAAACGCCGGGGCTTTTCTCATTTGTTTAACACACTGCCCTTAGTGGCAACCCTCAACTACTTTTACGGATATTCTCCTATTGAGTATCCGGGCAGCTTCAAGTTGAGCCGGTGTGGAATTCTCCGGTTCATGGACTGCATCATCGCTCACTCCCAAGCCAACCGTCGAGACGATCTTATTCGGATCTACTCCTTGATCGATAAGCCAGTTCTTAATCTTAGTGGCGCGCATATCGGATAATTCCTGATTGCGGGCAGCAGGTCCTTCGTGAGATGCATGCCCTTGAATTTCAACTCGTAATTCGGGACACTGGTTTACGAGTGTTTTGATATTATGGAGATTTTGCAAATTGCCGGGCATAGCAGTGTTGAACTCATCAGTATTGACGATAAAGAGCGTTCCCGGAAAATTATAGATCGTACCCTTAATTATCCTTGTCGAATAAACAGTATCTGTTTCTTTGACAACAACAGTATCACCTTTGACCACCGTGTTGTAAATATTCGTGATATTCGTCGTAGTCGAAGCAGGAGTTATAACTTCCGTTTTTTCCGGAAGTGGGGGGGCAAAGATGTATCAACTAAATCCAAGACCGAATGTCAGGAACACGTCCTGAGTGTTATTCGGCGGCCCATTTGTATAATCGTCTATCCAATCGGTACCTGTCAAATGTAAAAGCACTTTGCCATTAAATGTTACCTTAGGGCTGACAAACATTTCAAATCCTAAGCCGACAATACCGCCTAAGACATTCTTACTATATGCTTGTGCCGCATTATTAGGCAGGGCGCCGTTCCCTGCATCCTTCGGCTCGAAGTTAAGAATTTCCAAACCCGCGATAACATAGGGAACAAATGTTTCTTCCGGAAATACATTATATGAAAGCAGCAAATCCCATCCACCATGACGAGTAGTATTTATTGTACCCGGAACCCCTTCCGGTGTAACTCCGGCAGGAAGGACAGGGGCTTTCCACCGCAGTAATCCGGCGTTGTACATTGCATGGAGAGAGAGCCAATCCATAATATTCCACCGAATGAAAAGATCGCCTGAAAACCCGAAGTGGTTATCGGTGAAATTTCCCCAGTATTTATTTCCNNGAGATGCGTCCTGCAACATCCTGTGCTGTGCTCAGACTGCTTGAAAACATGAGCATAATCGAGCATAAAACAGTGAGCGCAACCCTCCTGGCAAAAATTACTAAAGAAAAAATCGATAGTGTATTTGTTTTGAGTGTTTTTTTCATTGTGGTTCTTTATGATAATAAAATAAAGGGGACTTAAAGGAAAATAACCACTAAAGGGGAAAAGTGGTTTTTTTAGGAATGGGGCTTTAAGGGAAGTGAAAATAAAGAGCTAACCCCATATCTGCTTACAAATATACGTAATTAGCTTTGAGAAGGTTTTACAGTTTTTGATGAAAATTGTTGTGGGTTTTCTAATAAAATGAAAGGCAGCTTAAAAGCTGCCTTTCATAATAAAAGTACTAAAAATGTGACTATTGATGTGGTGTTTTCCCAGAAGGAGGTGCCTGATGCTGTGGTTCAGCACGTTGATTTTGAGGAGGAGCTTGACGCGGAGCTTGTATTCTTGGAGGTGGAGCTGTATGCTGCACCGGAGTATTAGGCCTAGGCGCTTGATATTGGGGTGGTGCGTATCGATTAGGACGATC
The DNA here is from genome assembly GCA_003151215.1 of Ignavibacteriota bacterium. The sequence continues at coordinate 386 of PLXB01000274.1, read as the reverse complement.
ACGTTGAAATGCGGGTTTCTGGGGTGCTGGTTGTTGTCTCTGTTCAGGAATTGCATTACGATTCACTTGAGGAGCGCTTTGCAGAGGAACGTTATCTTTTGGCGCGTTCTGCAGTTGGACAGGTTGTTGCCGCTGCTCCGGAGTTACAGTCCGATTGGTCTGTGGAGGGACTTGTGTATTTATTCGATTACTCTGTTCAGTTTGCGGAACAGCTGCAGATGGAGGGGCAATCGCTCGTTCAGGACTTGGAGTTCTTCCTGCCAGAGGCTTTATTTCCGATATATTTGTAAGTCTCGATGGAGTCGGTTTCGGATTGGATGCAGTTGTTTTTGTAACATCCGGCCTGTAAATACTGACTTGAGTATTATTCACCGCTTGTCCGGGTG
>PLXB01000481.1 GCA_003151215.1 Ignavibacteriota bacterium | reverse complement strand
CGCTTCTTATTTTTTTATAAATATCTTCTCATCAACTGCAATATTATGATTGACCGAAGATACCTGAAAGGTCATATCTGCCGCTCCGTGAGTTTCTTCATGGAATGCATAGGGAATAGCATCGACCATCCGAAAATCGCTATAATCCGTCGTCAGCGGGTCATCGCCGCTTAAGAATGATTTCCGCACAATATACCCCGTTTCTTTGCTGATATACCATTTTTCATGATCGATTCCGTTCTTTGTTATATCAAGAACGTAAGAATCTCCGCCGGGAACTTCGGCAGTTCCGATGAGTTTAACGGTATTATTAGGATCGCGCAGATGAAGAGCATCGTTAAAGATCGTGCCGGCCAGTTCGGCCTTTTCATCAGGATTGATCACGCCATTTCCTCCGGGATAATACTGGTAGATATGATGTCCGTCATTGCGCTCTTCCATGATCATCGGTGCACCGAAATCGGTTTTTTCATATCTCTTATTCGGTACTTCTTCGATGATCGTCATTTTTCCGTTATGCACATCACCGGTAACGCTAAGGCCTCTCTCACCTTCGATCTTCCGCGAAGTTATTTTTTCCAAAGCAGGTTTATTTATGCCTTTATACATAAGGTCCAACACCTGGTCAAGTGTCATCGGCGTTTCTTTTATTGCTTCCTCGGTGAATTTAACCGGCTTTAAGTCAAGGTCATAGACATTTACTTTACCGAAGCGTTCAAGCTTCGCTTTCACCTGCGAAGCATCTCCGATCACAATAATATTCAGATCATGCGGAGAAAATACTTTTTGCCCTACGTGCTGCAAGTCTTCGGAAGTGAAACCGGATATGCGTGTTGCATACGTGGAATAATAATCTTTGGGCAATCCGTATTCTAAGATCGATAGTGCCTTTGCACTTGTCAACTGCGGATTTGCCAGATCCATTAAATATTTTCCTGTGATAAGCCCTTTTGCAAAATCAAGCTCTTGCTGAGGCACCGGCTCGCCGGAGAGTCTGCGATATTCAATAAGCATCTGATCGAGCGCAGAATCAGTAACAGCATTGCGTACTTCTGCGACAGCCACAAATACTCCGCGATCGAGCGATGTTGTCAACGATCCTCCCGGCGTGTAAGTATATCCGTGTTTCTCGCGAATATTCTGGAACAAACGATTTTGGAAACCAATAACACCATTTCCCGCATAAATCGACATCAGTAAGCTTGCCTTGTCAAAATTCGGATCAGTTGCAGAAAGCCCGAGCTTTTGCAGACGAATCGTCGATTGTACTGAAGACGGACGATTGACAAGCGAGATCGTCATGCCGCGCGTATCTTCAAGTGGCGGATAGACAGGAAGGACACGCGAGCCTTTCTGCCAATCACCAAACTGTTTTTCAAGCACCGGCATGATCTCTTTTTCCGTTACATCGCCAACGACAGCAATAATGGCATTCTCCGCTGAGAAATTTGCAGAATGCCATGATTTCAGCATTTCAGGGTTTAAATTTTTCACCGATTCCTCAGTAATGATCTCTCCATACGGATGCATATTATAGGTAAGTATGCGTCCCATTTTTCGTCCAAGTTCGGCGGGATTTTGTCGTGCACGAATAAGACCGGAAAGTGTTCTCGAAGAATATTTATCGAATTCATCTTTTGGGAATGACGGATTTTTAATAACNNAGTAATAACATCAGCATATATCGGCAGGACTTCGCCCATATCATTCTTCATACAGCTGATATAGACATTAATATCATCGACACTCGATCCGGCGCCTAATTCTGCTCCGTAGAAATCAAGCTTCTTGGCAATATCATCCGCTGTTCGGGTTTTTGTACCTTTTTCGAGGAGCGCCGAAACCGCCGAAGCTGAGCCGACGGCTTTCCCGTCCTGAGCATTTCCACTTAAAATAAGAGTACGAAAAAAAACAAGTGGTTGTTTATGATTTTCGACAATAATCACGCGAAGCCCATTCTTGAGTTTTGTTTCACTGAATGGAGGAAAGGCTGATTTCGGCACAGGTCCGGGAGCCGGCTTCTGAGTGCGATCAACCTGAGCAAAGCTATGAGATGCTACAAAGATAAAGGCGAATAAAAAAAGAGAAAATTTCTTCATAGAGAGTAATCAGATAAAATTTTTGCAATAAAGAAGATCAAACGGTACGATCCTTATTATTGAGTTTTCGGTACGGTATAGACAATAACCGAACGCCCGTTCACTGTCAGATATTTTTTCGCAACGCGCTGAATATCCGCTTTCGTTACGGCGAGATAGCGGTCCAGCTCCGTATTCACACGTTTCGTATCATGAAAAAGCGTGTACTCATGTGCAAGAATAAATGCGACGCTTGCCGTACTGGCATCTTGTGTGACGAGATCTTTTGTCGTTTGATTCCGTACTTTCTGGAATTCTTCATCGCTTATTCCCTCTTTCTGGATCTTCGCTATTTCTTCATCCATTCCGGCGCGGATTTTTGCTATATCGACTCCGGCTTTTGCATTGGCAAGCATTCCGAAGACGCCATCTTTTTCCAGAGAAAGCACGACCGGTTCGATACCGGTTACAAGCTGGTCTTTCTCTTTCAATCTCTTTACCAGGCGTGAGCTATTGCCTTG
>PLXB01000507.1 GCA_003151215.1 Ignavibacteriota bacterium | reverse complement strand
CGGAACATATATTTATATGCTCGAATCAGGCAGCACCAGATTGGTCAGACAATTGATCTTGACGAAGTAGTTATTCGTTAAGGTTTTCATAGTGGAGAAAGGGTACACTCAACAGTGTACCCTTTTTCGTTAAGATTGCTGAGTATATCAGTTGGGGACCATCTTTTTCATGTCACAGCACCTTTTTGTAATAAAAGCAGTTGTCCCAAAAAGAACAATGAATAACTTTTTTGACTATAATATTCTGAACTGTGATCCCCAAAGCGGATGGCAACTCATTTCAGATGACATAGTAATGAGAATACATCATAATGTGAATCCCTGATCGGAATAGAATGAAATCCTTTTTTTTTATTTTCATTATTATATTCATACCATTCGGTCTTTTTGCACAGCCATATTTCCCTCCGGATATTTCAGGTAGTTGGACAACAGAATCATCGGCTGGTTTTACTGCTCGCGCAGCTTGCACTTCGGCAACAGTAAACGGAAAAATATATGTGATAGGGGGATTCAACGGCAGCAAATATATTACGACGCTCGAAGTATTCGATCCTATATTAGACTCCTGGACTACGATTCCGACAACAGGGACATTTACTGCGCGTCGCGGGCCATCATCGAGTGTCATCGGCGGTAAGATCTATGTGATGGGCGGCGCTAACGATAGCAGTTCGCTGAATATCCTGGAAGTTTTTGATCCTCAAACAAGTTCATGGAGTACACCTATAACATCAGGAACCTTCACTGCGCGCTGGCGAGCCGCATCTGTGGTTATTGACAATAAGATCTATGTTATTGGCGGATATAATCTTGATAAGGGTGCTCTTAGCACTCTCGAAGTCTATGACCCGGCGACGAATCAGTGGAGTACACCTATAACTACCGGGAAATTAACTGCACGGACCGACCATGCGGCTGCTGTTGTTAATAGCAGAATTTATGTCTTTGGCGGGCAGGGAGATATAGTACTTCCATCCCCTGAAGTTTTCGATACGCAGACCAGTACCTGGAGTATCCCGCAGACGAGTGGAACGTTTACCATTCGCGAAGGACTTACTGCAGACGTGATCGACAGCAATATTTTTGTCATCGGCGGTTTCGACGGTATTAATTATCTGAGTACCGTTGAAGTTTTTGACCCACTGGGTAATTCCTGGAGCACTCCACCTACCTCTGGAACGTTATCCGGTCGTGCAGGGCTTACTTCAAGTATTGTTGATAATAAGATTTATGCCTTGGCAGGAAGGGATGCAAGCAGCTTCCTGAATACGAATGAAGTCTTTACTCCCGGAACGAACGGCGTAAGAAAAGACGCATTCGCTTCCGAGATAGAAATATTTCCGAATCCAAGCTCCGGAATTCTGAATGTATCGAATGCCCCTGCAAATTTAACACATATTTTGGTCGTGAATATGCTTGGGAATACAGTGATCGATATGCCGAGTCCTGAAGTAAATAATTGCACGCTTGATTTGTCACGACTCTCTCCAGGTACATATTGTATTCGATTTGTAACATCGAATTCAGTTTTCTGGAAGATGCTTACACGCGAATAACTTCATAATCCTCTGCACTTTTTCCCATGTCTTCCCGTTGTATTTTTCTATGATCACCAGAAGAACATTTATCAAACGAACGGCACAAGCGGGCTTAGCGGCAGTTGCTGCAACGCAATTTGATTCATTTCCTGTGCGAAGTTCTCATGCGGCTTCGCTACCGCTGGGGGGTCAGCAACTTCATATACCTGCTGTTATCTCAGGAGGCGATCTGACTTTGGGGCCGGCGACAACGCAAATATATCCCGGTATCGATACGAACGTTCTGCTCATTAATAATTCCTTCCCTGCACCGACGATCAAGGTTAACAAGGGTGATACGTTCGCTGCGACGATCAATAATAATTTGACGGAAGATTCATTGCTTCACTGGCATGGCGTTCATTCCCCCAGTGCAATGAGCGGACACCCCAAAGATGCAGTGGCCGCCGGTAAATCCTATAGCGTCAATTTCCCGATTATCCAAAGGGCGAGCACAAATTTTTATCATGCACATCCCGATATGAATACGGGAAAGCAAGTATATATGGGAATTGCGGGAATGTTCATTATCGAAGACGATGAAGAGAAAGCGCTCGGTCTGCCTTCCGGCGATTATGATATCCCGCTCATGATCACCGATAAGAGGTTTGATGCGAATATGCAACTTGTCTATTCTCCTAACCAGCTTGATGACAATAGCGGATGGCTTGGAGATACGATTCTTGTTAATGGCACCCCTAATCCTTTTTTGCCGGTAGCGCCAACACTTTTCCGTTTCCGTGTTGTGAATGCATCGAACTCCCGATTCTATAAAATTGCATTATCCGACGGCAAATTATTTACTGTTATTGGCAATGATGGCGGCCTCATAGATAAACCCGTAAGTCTTGCAAATGCCTGGCTTGGTCCTGCGGAACGGCTTGATATTTTGATAGATTTTTCTTCTTATTCGCAAGGACAAAGTGTAAACTTACAATCTTTGTTTTTTGTCTTTACTGACGGACCAGGTTCGGGAACAGTAGCACAGGGAGCAGAATTGGATTTACTCCAGTTTCAGATAAATAAAACCGGCTCTTCGGGCGGAATTATTCCTTCACAACTTCCGGCAATAATAAAATTTAATGCTTCAGATGCGAAGCGAACCCGCCTTTGGACTTTTGCAGCTATCCACCATGTCAACGACTTAATGTTTGATATGAACCGCATTGATGCGTATGTGCCGTTTGGTGATCTGGAACAATGGACTTTTACCAGCGAAGCAGAAAATACGCATCCGATCCATGTTCATGGAGTGCAGTTTCAAGTTCTTGATCGTGATGGTGCCGCGCCCCAACCCGAGGAAGCAGGATGGAAAGATGTGGTCAGGCTTACGCCCGTCGGAACTGTAAATGTTCTTCTCAAATTCGATGCCTATCAAGGACTTTTTTTGATTCATTGCCATAAGCTCGAACATGCCGATATGGGTATGATGGCGAATTTTATGGTGAATCAGGATGGCAGCGTACGAGAAGAAAAAGCGCTCGCCGATTCGGTTACGATCGAGCCGAACCCTGCCTCGGACCATACTACCATTTATTATCCCTCTTTACCGAAAGATGAAATGTTAACGGTAGTCGATGAAAAAGGAAATTTCGTATTGAAGGAAAAACTTGCTGCCGGATCGGTCATCTATAAACTCTCAACGGCGCATTTGGCCAGTGGGAGCTATCACTTTTCTTTAGGATCTTTTCATAAAGCCCTTATTGTCGCAAGATGAATTAATGTGCGACTATAAATTTCTTCACGACTTTTTCTTTTCCGGCAGGGACAATACAATAATAGGTGCCATTCGTCAAGTTCGAAGCATCGAAAGAATGTTTTTGAAAACCATAAGATTGGTTTTCTCTTACGGACAGTTTTACCTCTTTTCCAGCGGCATCGATAAACTTGATGGCATCTGATATTTCTAACGGAGTTTCAATTACGAAATTGGAAGTTACAGGGTTAGGGTAGAGGCGAACTTCCGTATTATTATCTGTCTCTATGACTCCTCCGGTTTGCAACGTATCATCTTTGAATCGGGCGATCAAAAATTGAGAAACTCCGCCATGGATCGATGATCAGACTCCTAT
>PLXB01000174.1 GCA_003151215.1 Ignavibacteriota bacterium | reverse complement strand
ATGATTGACGAGGTCTTGCCCGACGGTATCGTGTCTGTTCGCTTCGATTGCTACTTTTATCTTTGTGCCAACTCCATCGGTGCTCGATACAAGAACCGGACTCTTCATCCCCGGAAACCGCGCATCATAAAGTCCGCCAAAACCCCCAATATCGGTAAGGACATTGTTATTAAATGTCTTTCGCACAAGAGGTTTGATACGCCGCACTACTTCTTCGCCGGCATCGATATTGACTCCGGCAGATTCGTAGGTGATTATCTTTTCTGCTTCTCCGGAAACGACCATGGATTATTGCTTCGGATTTGCTGTAAAGACGAATACTTCTGCTGCAGTGATATTCATGGTATGAGACGGAGAAGCATTAGCACGATAAATGAGAGTATAGCGACATGATGACTCCTTCACATAAGCCGCAAAATCGGCATTCGTAAGGCTGACAGAATCATTTGCTCCGGTATAGGTCGCAAGCAACTGATCGGCAAGTGAATCGCATAAAACAACTAGCTTTACAGTATCGAAACTTGTAATTGCATACGTTGGGTCGCTTGAAGAAAGTGTAAACTTATTCAACTTAACCGACTTTGTCAGTGGTATTGTCGTACTCAGAGTGCTATTTGCAACAAGATCCGAACTATCGATGGTAATGGTCAATGAAATAGTAGTCCACTGACCGATGGAACTCTGCGAAGGTGCCGGGAAATTTTGCGATTTTTGGACATTTATGGTAAAATAATCATCGATGCCGCTTGATGAACTGCAGGCTATGAAACTGCAAAAAGATGCGATTGGGATGAAAAAGATTCTAAAAACGGGGAATCGTAATCTCATATTGAATTATTGAAGCGGATCTGCACTAAAGGTTAGTGTATAACTCGTTAAAAGATTCACCGTTTGCGGCGGATCGCTCTTCAAACGGAATGTGACATAAAAACTATCCTTCGGATTTTTGAACTGAGGTGCAAAATCTGTATTGGTAAGGATCTTCTGATCGCCGGTTCCGATGTATGTTGCCAGCAGCACTTTACTTTGCTGACTTGTCCCGACCGAAAGGGTCATCGTATCGATATTCGTTCTCGGATACACCGTACTATCATCGATACCGATCGTCATCCCCGTTAATTTCAATGTCCGAACAAGCGAAAGCGAGGTCTTCTGCTGGGCGAGTGTTGCGCTATCGATGGCGATCGGTATTCCGGGAGGAGCGAAAGTTACGCCGATGGGTGTGATCGAAGGGATCGGAATCCCGGGTGCGGACTTTGTTATACTGAAACTTAAGAGATTGCTGATCGCCTGAGTTACCTGGTTGCAGGAGATGGTAACGCAGAGTGCTACAATAAGGAGAGAAGGAAATAGGAAGCGAACGTGTTGTGATGTTTTCATTACCAGTTTAACGTGTTAATATAGTATGCTGTTCCACGACTAATCCACAAATTCCATGCCATATCCCGATATTATTATCAGTAATCGCCATGAACGCAGGCTCCTGAAAGGGCATTTGTGGGCTTTTAGTAATGAGCTGAAGGATATACGTAAAGATATACCTGCCGGTTCAATAGTCAGGCTGGTCCGGGAATTCGATATGAAGCCATTCGCCCTGGCTTTTTATCATCCGAATTCCCTGATCGCGGCCAGAATTATCAGTCGCGATCTAACAAAAGAGATCGGCGAATCCTTCTTCCGCTCCCGAATTGAGAGAGCCTTAGAGCGTAGAGCATTTATTCTCAAAGAACGAAATGCAATCCGGATCATCCACGGAGAAAGCGACTTTCTTCCGGGTCTGATAGTCGAAAAATATAACGATATTTTGACGTTCCAGGTTACCTCAGCCGGAATGGAATTGCAGAAAGAAATCATCATTACGCTTTTAAAGGACATCTTTTCGCCAAAATCAATTGTTGAAAAGAATAGATCCCATCTGAGAAAACTCGAAGGGCTTCCGGAATTAGAGTCAGTAGTTTTTGGCTCCGAAACCGATACGACCATCCATGATGCTGCCGGTATAAAGTTTGCTGTATCATTACTGAAGGGGCAGAAAACCGGATTCTATCTCGATCAGATGGAAAACCGAACTGCATTTGCCAGATATATTAAGCAGAATGACAATGTTCTTGATCTCTTTAGTAACGAAGGGGGCTTTGCACTGAATGCTGCGGCAAAGGGGGCACAGGTTATTGCAGTAGATGCCTCTGCTGAAGCGTTACTCGCTGCTGCGAAGAATGCCGAACTCAATAGTGTCGCAGAGAGTGTTCGGACCGTGACAGCCGATTGTTTCGATTATCTTCGCGATTCTACCGAAAAATTCGATGCTGTTATTCTTGATCCGCCTTCGCTTTTGCGCTCGAAAAAAGAACTGAATACGGCAAAAAAAGCGTACTCTAATTTGCATAAGAACGCCATGAAGCTGGTTAAGCAGGAATGCATTCTGGCAACGGCATCCTGCTCGCATCATTTCACCCGCGAGCTGCTGGTTGAGACGATTCGCGATGCAGCCTTCGAAACAGGCCGCGCCGTGACGATCTTAGAAGAGCGCGGAGCAGGAGCCGATCATCCGATTCTGGCAATGATGCCGGAAACGGAGTATTTGAAAATGTTCATTTTAAGAGTGCATTAGGCGAAAAATAATGCCCTATGTAACTTTCAAACCTCTTGACGGGTTATTATAATATCGATGAGATTTAGTTTTTTACATATTGCTTTCGTCTTCGCTGTGCTGATCAGTGCAGCTACATCCATTGCCCAGGTTCCGGTCGGCTCAACAAAAACCAGCAGTCCGAAGGATTCCGCAATTATTTTCCAATCTCCCCGCCCGCTTCTGGAAGAAACTTCTGCTTCGGCAAATATGATAAGCAATTCTATCGGCTTTAGCGGAATGATCAACGATTTCGGATTCGGAGTAGGATTTTATTATCGCAGAAGCCTTACCGAAGATCTGAGCGGCCTGATCATTTTCGATATCGGAACTGCCAAAGACGCTAAGGAATTCGGCCTTGCCGACGAGATCATGATCAATCGTATTTACGTAATGCCGCTGATGGCATCCCTGCAATACCGTCTTTTTAACGGCGTTTTAGGCGATGGGCTGCGGCCCTATGTTACAGCCGGCGCAGGTCCGGCATTTATTGCAACGACTGACGGCTCGCAGGATTTTTTCGTAGCTCTCGGGCATCCGAAACTTAGCACTACCTTCGGCGGCTTTTTCGGTGTCGGAGCGAATTTTGGCTCCGATCCGAAAACGACGTTCGGCGCAAGCTTAAAGTATTATATCATCCCTTATCCTGCTCCGGGAATAGAAAGCACACAGGGTCACTTCCTCACCAATTTCAGCGCTGCAGCTTTAACGATCACTTACGGATTTAACTTCTGAAAATGTATTCGCTTTAATAAGCATGTCATTCTGAACGGAGCCGGAATTGCGATAGCAATTTCCGGCGTAGTGAAGAATCCCCCTGAGGATTGCCTGACCCTTGATTGTCTGAACCATGATTTTAAGGGATTAAGGAGATTAAGAAAGATTAGGAATCCAATCCAATAAATCTTTTTAATCTCATGAATCAAGGTTCAGACATTTTTCAATTTTCAAAGAACAGACATTTCACGCGCTCACGGTTAAGTGCTTCGCAAAATGGATTACAGACTATTGTTACAGACTATTCATAGGAGGAGGAATTCTCCGACAGACTTTTTTCAGACTTTTAGAAACGCAGACTTAGGAAACCAGACTTTAGAACTCAGACTTTAGAAACTCAGACTTTAGAACCCGAGAATGTAGGAACGTAGATTAAAAACCATACGTCCATACCTCAATTCCCAAATGCATCAGTGTCAGACTACACAAGACAGACCGAAAAAAAGATATGTTCGTTGTTCGGAATACAAAAATACGAAATTTAAAGGCATTTGTCAAGGTGCCCATCGAAGATATATTTGGGAATTGCCCAAAACATAGGTGCCTATCGCCAAATATTTTTTTTGGGAAATCGGGTCACATAGGTGCCTTTCAATAAACCTTAGTTATCACCGTTTACGCTTTAAGCTTGTTTCCTACGGCGCGATCTTCGTCACCTTCCCCATCCCATTAAAACTGCCGGCTGTGAGGATAAAATAATACACGCCGCCCGGCAAATGCTCACCGGATATTTCGATGCTATGCGCGCCTTCGCTTTGAATGCCATCGGATGTGACATGGTATACTTCTTTCCCCAGCACATCATATAATTTCACATCAACGTTTGCCGCTTTCGGAATGGAGTAGGAAAGTGTTGTCTTTATGGAGAAGGGTTCGGGGATGGCGCGGACTGAGAGAGGAAGAGGGAGATATTGACGAACCAATGATTTGCCACCGTTTGTAGTATGAAGAACGACGCCATTATCTCCTGCAGCCCAACCGTTCAATGAATCGACAAAGAAAATACTATTAAGAGACGTCGTAGCGCCAGTATTTTGAGTTATCCAAGTCTTGCCGCTATCGTTTGAAAAAAGCACGACGCCCCTGCCATCTGCGATGTATCCTATTTGTTTATTTAGAAAAAAGAAATCAAATCCAGCTATTTCTTGACCGACTGTATCCCATTTGGTGCCGCCATTGCTTGAGCGAACAAGGTGAGCATTTTCTGTACTTGCGAAAAAAGTATTTGAGTCAAGATCATAAATTTCGTCCATTCCCTCTTGAACCGGACAATACTTCTGAGTCCATGTAATACCGCCATCTCTTGTAACCCAAAAAGAAGCCCCAAATGTACCTTTTTGAGGAGGTGGGTTACCATTCCAAACGATTTTCTGCCCTCCGATAAAACCAAATTTACTTTCGGAAAAAGACATATTTATCAGGCTTGTGCCCTGCTGAGTCACTTGCATATCTATCCAATTTTTTCCTGCATCAGTTGTCCGGCCAAACCTTCCTCCATTAAAAAGATAAATGGTATCCATTCCAAATACTTTCATATCGCCACGGAATGGAGCTTTCACGATCTGCCAGTTTTTGCCACCGTCTGAGGTTCGAACCAATGTTGTATCATTTTCTGCCCAGCCATTATTTTTATCGGTAAAATATAAATTATGAATAGGTATTGGATTACCTGTTGGTACTTTACTAATTCCTTTCCATGTACTTCCGCCATCTGTTGTATAGTATAAACTGTCAAATACTACCCAACCCGTATTCTGATCGATAAAAAAAATACTAACGGAATTTCCGATAGCGGAAATTTGCTGTCGATACCAGCCTTGCTGTCCTTGCGTTTGGTTGGGCTGGTTTTGGGCATGATCTTGTGCAAGCGCGGAGCCTGCAAAGAATGCTGCGAAGAAGAATGCGATGATTGTTTTCATGAGGGTGTCCTTTCTTTTACAAATATACAAAAAAAATAATAGTGCTACGAGTATAATGTTGATACGAGTCGTATGAATTTATAACTTGTATCTATGAAATCGGAGCAAGTTGTCAGAGATCTTATTGCCAAGAATGTACGCGGCTTTCGTGAGCAACTTGGAGTTTCCCAAGAAAAACTTGCTGAGTATGCTGACTTGCATCGTACTTTTGTTGGCTTCATAGAGCGGGCTGAAAGGTCGATTACAGTTCACACGTTATTTAAACTTGCAAAAGGTCTTTCTGTTACGGCTGCCGATTTAGTTACAAAAGATTCATATCTCACTAAAATTATAGCAAAAAAATAAACATCCGCCGGAATACCCGCTTCGGATAATTCTATCGAATCCTGCCCTTTACTTTGGATTTCATCCGATTCAAGATGATAGACCTCTTTCCCCAACATATAATTTTACAACTATTACCGTCTCCCTTCCCTTGCATCGGCACTCCAGAGGAGTTTCGTGCGAAGAAGATCAAAGTATGTATTTGTAGAACGCCGTAATAGTTTCAGTTTATTTGGATGCCCTGAAAGACGGATAATGGCAGGAGTGACAACCACCGATTCTTCCTGTCCGTCAGCAACAATAAGACCGGGAGTACCTCCTTCGTTTGTGATACGTAAATCAATCTGATACCATTCCGGCACAATAACCGGACGGACAGTCAGGGTATGCGAGGCAATTGGTGTAATGATAACGACCGGGCTAGTAGGCTCGACTATTGGTCCTCCGGCACTTGCAGCATAACCTGTTGAGCCTGTAGGTGATGCTATAATAAGCCCATCGGCACGGATAGTCCCAAGCAGCGCCCCTTGCACGATGATTTCGAATGTAAGCATTCTTGTTGATCCGAAATTATCAACAACGATTTCATTAAGAGCAACTAAATGCACTTTATCACCTTGCTCACCTACTCGCGATGGATCGAGATCGTCGCGACGGATTTCTGTGCCGGTAACTTTATCAAATTCGCTTGAAACATTGGCACCGATTAATAGGCGATCTTCGCGAACAAGTTTATCAGCCCAAAGTTCATCGATGATATCCGGCAAAAATTCCGGAACATTTTCAGCGATAAACCCAAGTTTTCCNNAGAAAAAATTATATCACTCGATTGTGCTATTTGTAGAGGCGAAGCAGACGATAGATATTCAAAGTCGTTATCTGCAATATCTGCAAGTTCAGAACTAAGTATACACTTATCTACGCCTCGGGCATAAAGAAGTCTGAGAAGACTATTAACAGCCTCCTTCGCGCCGGGTTTAGCGGCATTACCTAATATTCCGAATTTTTCGGCTTGCAAAGTTCGTTGAATTATAAGAAAAGCCTGTACTTCTATCAGTCTGAACGAATGGAGGTACCGAAGAATCCCATAAAGTTAAATAGTTAGTTATCTAGTTACGATAATGGATCTCTTCAAACGCTTAGTATAATAGTAAAGCTTTAGTCGGAATAAAACACGTTACTTCACAATGAGAAATTCTTTTACAACCCTTTGTGTCGGAGTCGTAAAGATGAGATGATAATAGCCGCTGGTAAAATTTTTCGTATCGAGCTGCAAAGAATATGATCCGTTCATATAGGGGGCGTTTGCAAGTACACAAAGTTCGTACCCAAGTTCGTTGACGATTGAAACACGAACTACTTCCGGCGCAGAAATCGTAAAATCTATTTTCCCTTTTGATGAGACAGGGTTCGGATAAATTGACAACTGTTCGTATTGTAAATTTGCGTCAGGAGCAACTACAATGGTCCCAAGAATATGTTCGGAGCCATCGAGATCGATCTGGCGAAGACGATAGTTAAGAAGATCGTTCGTTGCTTTTGTATCGGTGAGCAAATAATTATGTGCAAAAGATGTTGTGCCCAATCCATTGAGGAAACCTATTTGCTGCCAAAGATCTCCAGATCTCTTTTCGACGGAATATCCGAAATTATCGCTTTCATTTGCTACACTCCAATTCAGAATAACATTCGAAAGTGAAAGACGTTTTCCGGAAAAACTGATGAGATCAACCGGAAGTANNAATTCGTCGTTCCAAGAATCGTTGCCATATTTCCTGCAACGTAAGCTGTCGTACCATTAACTATCATTGCGCCCTTGAGATCGTAAAGAGTGTTGCTCTGATCTTTCGTCCATGTTTTTCCTCCATCATTGGTTTTGAGAATAACTCCCCCATCGCCAGTGATGATTCCGTTCTTATCATCATGAAAAGCCGCATCATTGAGCGAAGTCGTTACACCGCTCGTTATTGTAGTCCATGTTATACCGGCGTTGGTCGTTCTGATGATAATACCGGTGTTCGATACTGCCACAGCATTCGTTGCTGTGAAAAATCGAACTTTATTCAATTGGGCGCTAGTGCCGCTTGAAGTTGGTTTTTTCCATGTCGCTCCCGCATCC
>PLXB01000500.1 GCA_003151215.1 Ignavibacteriota bacterium | reverse complement strand
ACGCGCACACGCTCAGGTACCGAGAAACGGATCGTCGTTGTCGGATTAAAAGGATTCGGGAAGTTCTGATCAAGTGAGTAACCGCTAGCATCTCCTACCTGTACATCATTGGTTAATAGCAACGGATGCCAAAAACCCTGATCTACCATAAAAGATGTTCCTGCCGATGGTCCGACCACTGCCTGCCCGACTGTCCCATTCATTGAATAGGTGCCGTTCGACATTGCCCCACCACCGGAGCCGATTACGCTTGAGACGATCGTATATTGCGCAAAGGCCGAAGCGGCACTGAGCGCGATACATGATGCTGCAATTAGTAATCCTCGAATCTTCATTATTTATTTTTCCCTTCGATTATAGTGTTTCGTCGAGAGAGAGTTCGTACAAATATACAACATTTTCACCCGAAACGTTTCAAAACCGCAAATTTTATTTTCCCATTCCCCGTGGGATAGCTTCAGTGAGACGGATTTCAGTCCGTCCGCCAGATCGCCCTCCCGGCGCTGAAGCCTCCGTAACTCCTTTATATTACAACAACATAACATTTCGCGCACTCAATTTTCCCCTTCCCATTTTTGCTTTTCGCCTTCAACGTGCGCCGCACCGGCGCTGAAGCCCCTGTAAGTCCTTTATAATTCAACAACATCACTGTTCGCATGCACAATTTCCTCCTTTAAAACCGAAGAGTCTGCCGATGCAGACTCTTTCCAAAAATTCCATAAATTTCTCTTTGCACCCATTCCATTAATTCCAGTTCGCATTCCATGAATTCCCGGTCCGCAAAGATACGAAATTTTTCCCCGTTTGTCAAGGTGCCCATCCAAGAAAAATGGGTGCCTTTTTGATGAATAATTATTCATCCTTCATCCTTCCGCCTTCATCCTTTCTCTACTCCCACATCTCCACCACCTTCTCTTTGTTTTTCCCCACCATACACAAGACCAACGCCTTCAGCACCTAATAATCCTGGCATAAATAATTTGTAAACTACAACATCATGTTCTTGAGAAGATCGCTTCATTGCTCATATATTCATAAATTTCATCTTTTTTTAAACCATAAGCATTTATTGGATTCCAAAGATCTTTATCTGTTTGTAAATCACGAATAATGTCAGATTCAAGTCCTCTGAATGAGATACTATCTGTGATTCTTCCGTTTTCATCAATCCATATCTGAAGATATAGTGGTTTTTTATAACCTCCATTTTTATAGGTGATTTCTAACCACTCAACATAATGTTGCTCCCAATCTTCCTTCTTTATATGAAACAGAGCAAGAATACTCCCGGTAATATTTTTTTGCATTGCAATAACCCCCTTAAATTTTCCTGTACACACCACTCCCTTTAAATTCAAGTAAACCTTTATCTCGCAAGACTTGCAATTGCTGTCGAATTTTGTCTTTTACAAAATTATTTTGTGGAAATCTGTCTTTTAAATTTTTCTCAAAATGGTATACATCTTGTAAATTGAAATCCTTGGTGGGTATTAAATCCAAAATTTTCATGATTTCGATAGTCCACCCTTTTGACTCTTTTTTTTGCTCCCTTAAAAAAGAAGTCTTAGCCCAAGTTTCCACAACGGATTTTTTCTTTTCGATTACCCCATCTTTTACAAGGTATATCTTTCCAAAAGTAGGGATATTCGTAAGATTAATATTGCACCCAATCCACCCAGCTCTTCTAGCGCTCAGAGCCAATGGTTTTCGCTTCTCGATAATGTCGTCAATAAAGTAATGTTTGGGAATTACTAAAAAATTCTTAACCTCTGGCGATTGGTTAGAGTAGCTCAAGAAAAAAAAGTGTGGGTTGTTTTCTGAATTAATCCGTTCAATCATTGTACGATAAGCACCATCAAGAATTTTGTGGCCAACTCGTCCCTTGCTACTTTTGAGTTCAAATTCCGATTTACAGCTATAGCACAGAAAATCAGCAACTGGTGAATTGTTTGCAAAACTAGCCAGGTGATTATTACCACACGAAGGACAATAGGAATTCAGTTTCACCCACGCTTCAGTCAGCACTCTCGCGATCTGCGAATTGCTTTTGAAACCTTTTGCAATTGATAAATCAAATTTGAGGTCCATCTACTTAAAGTGAAATATCCGTAAAGACAGTTATTAATTATGATTTCACTCCTGCCCACTTTAAGAATGGTTTACAGCCGGTAATCTCCGGGAAAGGCTTTGAAGTTCCCACGTACTCCAAGTTCGAAACTTGACTGTAATCTCTGTTGCCTCTCTAAACATTTCTTATAACTTAGTAAAAAAAACTAATCCAACGCCTATGATGGTGCCTATAACACGCTATTCAATATAATAAATTTTTCTTGGCTTTGAATTAATCTTAAACTTTTCCACAAAGTTCGAATACCCTCACACCAGCCCTCTGGGGCAGTTAGTCATTAGTCGTTAGGCATGAGCCGTTTGGGCAGCAGGGCCAAGGTGGGCTATGCAGCTTTCTTTCTTGCGCGCAGTTTTGGCGGGAAAGCACGGATGGAGAAATTAATACCCTCCATTCCGGGATTCTTCATTATGCTTCTGTTCGTTGGGTGGATGATGAAGAATCTTGCGTGGAGAATCGGNNACGGGCTTGCTTCGGCGAGTCTGTGCCAGCAGAAATATATTATCTCCTCCATTCATATCTCCGGGGCTGCAACTATTTCCTCCGATGATATCCTGAAAACATTTTCGAGCAAGTCCGGCGATACGCTGCGCGAAGAAATATTAGAGCGCGATATCGACAGAACGCTGAAAAATTACGAAGACGCCGGATTTCCGCTTGCGACAATTATGATCGACCGGCTCAGTCCGCATGACTCGGAAACGCTCGATATTTATCTGCGAATTTCCGAAGGCAAACGCCCTCGTCTGGTGGCAGTAAAAGTCTTCGGCAATAGCGTCACCGATTCCAGCATTATCGAACGCGAATTTTTTATTCAGGAGAAACCATATTTCGATGCGAATGCGCTCGATGCTGCGCGTAACCGTATCGAGCATCTGGGCATATTTTCGGAAGTCAGTCCGGCATCATTATATATCATTAATGATTCCTCCGTCGGCGCGATGATCACGGTCAGCGAAACGCATTCCACCTATATCGATGGTATCTTAGGGTATAATCCTCCTGCGGCGCCGGGCGTAAGCGGCTTCATCAGCGGCTTCGCCACGCTTGGCTTTACGAATATCGGCGGCACTTCGCGCAATGCTGCACTGGATTTCCGCCGCGAAACGCCATCGGCACAGGAACTGAGCGTGCGATATGAAGAGCCATGGCTTTTCGGATTTCCGGTGAATGCCGCTCTTTCTTTTTTGCAGCGCGATGAAGACAGCATTTATACACGGACGAATTTCACGATCGAGCCGTCGCTCGTACTCTCGAACGGATTCAGCCTTTCGGCATCATTCGCCTACGATAGGATCGTGCCGGGCGCGGCGGAGATCGTCTATGACAGCAGGTCTTATACCCTCGGCATACAGGGCAGGCTTGATACGCGGGATAATCTTGCCGCACCGCGCAGCGGATTTCTGCTTTCGCTGGGAGCAAGTTACGGAGCGAAAAGCGTTGCGGGGCAGGCAGCGTTCGATAGTCTTGCCGCACGTTCGCTATCGGTTCAGACGCTGAGTTTCGATGGAGCATTTGCGATGAAAACCTTTTCCGAACGTCTTATCTTCGTGCCTTCGGTATCGGCGAAGATGACCGATATCGGCAATGGCGAACTCGACGAAAGCGATCTGTTCCGCATCGGGGGATTACGGACACTGCGCGGATATTTTGAATCGCAGTTCCTTGTTTCGCGTTTTGTAATCCTTCATGCGGATTACCGCCTGATGACGGGGCATTCGTCGTTCCTCGGCATCTTTGCCGATTACGGATATTTATGGCGGCTCACCACAGCAACATTTGCCGGTGAAACGCTTTATCCGCTGGGGTATGGAGTGAGTTTTCAATTCGATACGCAGCTCGGTTTGCTTTCGGCAAGTATCGGCCTGGCAAAAGGCGAGACGATCGACAGAGCAAAATTACATTTTGGCATTATAAAAGATTTTTGAACCGCAGACCAAAAATATCGTGGAAGTTCGAGCGCGAGCATCTTGATCGCGGCGAAAAAAATATTATCGGCATCGATGAAGCCGGGCGTGGTCCTCTTGCCGGACCGGTCGTCGCTGCTGCTGTGCTTCTCTCTCTTGACCGCAAACTTCCGAGGAATTGCTTCAAGTTTAACGACTCCAAAAAACTTACTGCCGCCGAACGGGAAGAACTTTATGAAGTGGTCAACGAGAATGCTCTTGCTACAGGGATAGGAATCGTTTCGGCGCAAGAGATCGATGAAATAAATATCCTTCGTGCAACGATGAAAGCGATGACGCTTGCCGTGATGCAATTAGAAGGATCATTCAATGCGCTCAAGCCGGAAATACTGCTTATCGACGGAAATTATTTTAAGACAACGCTTTCCTACCCGTTCAGAACGATCATCGATGGCGATGCTCTTTCACCAAGCATTGCCGCTGCCTCGATCCTCGCCAAAGTAACCCGCGACAGGATCATGCACAAAATGCACGAAGCATATCCGCTCTATAATTTTAAGCAGAATAAAGGGTATGGCACCCGGGAGCACCGGAATGCAATAGCGCTTTACGGACAATGCGCCGAACACCGGAAGAGCTTTAAGCTAAAAGAAGACCTGACCATTGAGATGGAGTTTATTGAGATGGACTGAAATAACAAAACCCCTCCTTGAACAGGAGGGGTAAAATGGTTCGAGTGAGGGGTTAGAATTTACTTCTTATTTTCACCATGCTCTTCATGCTGTTTGAAGAATTTCTCTGCTTTTGTTTGCTGCTCCGGAGTCAAGACGGCAAAGAGTTTATCTTTGACGGCCTGTCTATCTTTTTTCAGATCGGCACGAAGCGCCTCTTTCTGGTCCTTGGGCGCAGCTTTCATCTTTTGCCAATCCGCTTTCATCTGCGGCTTGCTTTCTTCAATGATGGATTTGACCTGCGTGACTTGTGCATCGGAGAGATTCAGTTTCTTTTTCATTTTCTCAACGCGATGCTCGATGCGCTTCTCGATCTTCGCATCGGTTTTTGTGTCCTGTGCGAATGACATTGTTGAGAAGGAAAATAATGCTGCAAAGGCAGCAACGACGGTTAATGTGATTCTTGTTTTCATGTTTGTTCTTTCTAATGTTATCATTTCCTAACATAAAATTCTTACGCTCATTTTTATGGAAGGTTACCTGAATAATTATTCATCGTTATATCATAGATAATTTCCTGCGATGTTATTGCAAAGCGGACTTTAGTCCCATGATGCAATGACAAAATATGGATGTGTTTTTCCCCACATTTTAGCACGGAACCACTTCAGATACGCAAGCATTTCCATAGTCAATTCCTCCACGGGAATTGACATTTTTTTCGCCCCCTCAAAAATATGAAACGCATCATCTTCTCTCTCGCTCTTGCAGCGCTGGCGGCTTCGTCGCCCGTTTTTTCGCAAACACCAATTGATTTCCGTTCGGCTGCAAGCGGCGTATGGACGGATTCTCAGATATGGGAAAAAAATGAAGCCGGAGTTTGGCTTACGCCCGTCGATGGGATCTATCCCGGCGAGCGCCATAATCGCGATGCCGATGTAACCGTCAGTGACGGAAGTACGGTAACGATCGGCAAAGATCAGGTTGTGCAGATCAATTCTCTTTCGGTTCTTGGCGGTAAGGTTGTCGTTGAAGGGATGTTGATCATCGGTCCTGTGACAAACGATCCGAATGATCCGACAAGCGATCCGATTTCCATTTCCGAAGATCCGATTACTCCGCCTGCGATCATCGGCGATAATCCGGGTCCGCAGCTTTTGCAGAATATGCCGAATCCTCTTGCTCCGCAATTCGGATATGAAACGACGATAAAATTCTATCTGGATAAAGCATATTCGAATGCGCGCATAACGATCTTCGATCAATTAGCGCATGTGGTACGGGAAGTTTACAATGAAACCGCTCCTGCCGAAGGATGGCATACGATCAAAGTACAGCTTGACAGGATTCAAGCCGGTTCGTATCCGATGATACTCGAACTGCCAAACACCGTGTTACACCGCATGATAACCGTTCTGCGCTGATGCGCAACTCTCTCCGGCAAAAAGCGGGCACCGTCCGCTTTTTTTTATTTATTGTTTTCCCAATAATGTTCTTACGTAATAGCGTACGTTCGTATTTTTGCTTTACGTATGACCATCCAGCAGCTCGAAAAATCATTGAAGGCGGGGAAGCCCGACGCTATCTATCTCTTTTATGGCGAAGAAGAATTCCTGCGCGCAGAGATGCTTGAGCGCACGCTCGATACGGTTATTTCTGATTTTTCTCTTCGCTCTTTTAATTACGATCAGCTATCGGGATACGATCATAAAATAAATGATGTGATCAATTGTGCGAAGAATTATCCGGTGATGGCGGAGATGCGTGTCGTGATATGCCGCGAAGCAGAAAAAATATTTGCCGTGCGCAAAGGGGAAAAAGTCGGACCCAAAGATGAGGGCAAGTTCGATGTGCTCTATCACTATCTCGAAGATCCGAACCGCAGTACGCTGCTCATCTTCGATCTCGATAAGCCCGGCAATAAAACGCATTACCCCTGGAAAGCTCTTTTTGCAAAAGCAACTTCCGTTGAATTTCCTCCCCTGAAAGAACCGGCAGCAATGGAATGGATCATCGAGCGCGCGAAAAAATCAGGAAGAACGCTCGATCCGGATGCCGCACATTCTTTAGTGGCACATCTTGGCACCGATCTGCGCACGCTTGCAAGCGAACTGGAAAAATTGCTTGCATACGTCGGGGATAGTGCTTCGATCAAAGCCGCCGATGTCGAAGCGACGGTCGGCGTTTCGCCGACACATAATATTTTCGAACTGCAAAAAGCGATCGGCTCCGGCAATAAAGGGCGCGCAGTGGAGATCGCCTTGCACATGCTGAAAGCCGATAAAAGCGCGCGCTATCCGATGTTTGCATTCTTAAGTAAATATCTGGAGCAGCTTGCCATCGCCCGCGATATGAGTGGGCGAAGAGAAAGCGAACAGGCGATCGCGCAGGCAATGGGGCTTTATGGCGGCGGCGCATATTTTGTGAAAGATTATATTTCGGCAGCAAGAAAATATTCCTCCGAAAAACTTGACGATGCTCTTCGATCTCTCGTCCGCGCAGAGTTCGATACGCGGCGCGTGAAAATAGATGATTCGCTGCTGGTAGAGCGACTGATTGCCGAGATCACGCCGTAAGGGATAAAATTTTTATAATAAAGAAGGCGCGATTCGAAAGGATTGCGCCT
>PLXB01000080.1 GCA_003151215.1 Ignavibacteriota bacterium | reverse complement strand
GGTGCGGCAGTAAATGATGTCGGACCGTAAACCCCACCTACGCAAGCTGTTGCGCTCCGGCTAAGAATACATGTTGAGCACAGCAGCATCAAAAACGCCGCAACGCTCATGAATGAAGTACGATATGTTTGCATATTTTTCAAATAAAAAGTGATGATAACACTGATCTGCTGACTACGATATGAACGTAGTATACTACCACTAAATTACAGCTTTTTCTTTGTCATTTGATGGAAATGCCGCCTATATTATCAGCGGAGATAGCGACCTCTTAGATATGAATCCATTCAAAGGAATAAAAATCATTTCACCCGGAGATTTCTTGAAAGAACCAAAGGAGAAGTTGAGACAGAATATCCGCTGGCACCACCGAGCGGGATGAAGAAGAAAAAGAGATAATTCCGGAATAATGATCAATGGATCGTTTGCGTAAATGGAAAATGCCTTTCCTTATTCGAGGTGGTAGGGATCATTCTGCGTTCTGTGCCGGTCGCGATTCGACTCGGTGCAGTTCGAACTGCTTCAAGCTCTCTTTTCAGCTTTACTTTGATTAAATCAATGTTGCTCCCACTTGGAAGCGGTTCCAACAAATGTTTGACATAGTTGTGGATGAGATCAGAAAATACTTTATTTTCTGAACCATCGTTGATAATAGCAGTCATTGTGACCACCATCTTCTGTTCGGGAAACACTTCAATTCTTTGCCCCTTCCATCCAACCGCAGCAAACGAAGTCCAATAATAGTCCCAACTATCTTTCCACCAGTACCAGCCGTAATCAGGCCCGTAGGTGTTTTCGCCGCTTCTAATCCACGGTGTGAAAGATTGTTTGATCCATTTCGAAGAGATGAGTTGGCAGCCATTCCAGCAGCCACCATTCAGAAACAAATTACCAAACTTTTGCATGTCGATCGGGCGCAGGCGCAACCCATACGCGCCATTATCAATTCGAGATGGATCTTCATGCATCCACTCCTGGTTCGCAAATTGCATCGGTTCAAAAAGATTTTCGTTTGCAAAATCGAAAAGTGTTTCATGAGCAGTGTACTCGATAGCTGCTGCAGCAAGTGTCGGAGTGATATCGGTGTAAAGAAAGTCTGTTCCCGGGTTTGGCAGCAATGGCTGTGTGAGAGCGTACCGGACCCGGTTTTCACTTTTCCACCATTCCTGTAATCGCTGCTTTGCCTCCGGAGATGGGTCGTGAGGTTCGACTGGTGCATTCAGAGCCGACATGCCTAAAACTTCTTTTAAGGTGAGCAAAGAAAACCTGCTCCGATCAGCAGGTTTCGAAAAAAGATATTCCGGAAGAAGCTCAGCGATATTTTGATCGGTATTTGCTACAAGTCCCCGATCGATTGCAACTCCCACAAGAGATGAAGTGACCGATTTTGTAACTGACATTAAATAATGGGATTCCTCGCCGGTGAGCGAGGAAGTAAACATCTGATAGACGACTTTCCCATTCCGAGAGATCAGAATAGAGAGAATTGGAATTTGAGGATTATTCAGAGCCCACTCAGTTAAATTCACCAACTCCTGAACGTTGATTCCTTCTGCTTCAGGTTCGCCCGTGCCAAACGAAAACCCTGATGTGCACTGAGCCGGGATAGAGGTGGAGGTGTTTCGCTTTTGCGATGTGTTCGCACAAGCAGCGATAATCAGCAGAAGTGGAAGAAATAATACGTATTTCAAATTCGTAGCTAGGCTTTCAAACTAGGACGATACCACCTCTTGAATTGGATTCTCAACAGATTCGATTATGGGGAGAGCCTCTGCCCCCGTAGAGACTATAATAGGCTCGGCACCTAGAATTATCCCAAGCTTATCTTTAAATTTTGGCAAGGAGCCCAAATCTGTAAGCGGATCTGTTTTCAAATGAAATTCTTGCGATAGCAAAGCAAAAGCTAATTCCATTTGTTTCAAATCATTTTTCGGATCGGCATGACGTAGAATTTCTTCAAGATGAAGAGCGGCTTCTTCCTTTGTGCACTTTTCAGGGTAGTGTTTAACAAATTTTCTATACAACCTTCTGTAGGTCGCCCCACGAGTATCATTTAACCTTTCTGCCTCTGCATTTCTAATAGAGGTATTCAATTTAGAAAAGATGTTTTTCCAATTGCTTGCCATTATGTCAATATCAGCCTGTATTGTCATGCGTTCAGCGTCCTCTATGGATTTATCAACCTGCAACAATTTAACAACATGTAGCATCAGAGGAATTTTATCGAATTTTTTTATCGGCACTTCCTTGTTACGAAACCATTCCTTTAGTACCATATAAATATCTTTTGAAGAGTCATCTTCAATGGCTGTGATTTCCAACTTGTCAAGATCGGACTTAGACGTTCCAACAATCTCAAATGCATATCGTTTAGAAGCGAGAGCCAGAACTCTAAGTGGTATTAAATCTTCAATTTCCGATTCTGCATTGCCGGAGCGAACACCTTGTGTATTGCATAAACTAATGAGATCACCAACCATAACAATAAAATCCTTATCAAGCTTTCCCTTGCCTTGAGGTCCACCTTCCAACAGTTCCACTTTCGCATCTTTACCTGATTGATCGGAATCCATCAATGTAACGACCGAAATCTTCTCCTGATCACGACCAGCAGCTACATAAACCAAATAAGGTATTGAACCAGCTCCACTCGTTGGTACAATGGTGATCGTATTTAAATCAAGTACTTCCGTACCGGAAGCCCCAGTTTTTCTTAGATAGTCAGAAATCCCAGCAATCAAGACCTGATCGGATATTCCTTCTACCATTAAATTGCAACCTCCTATGAATGTGGTTTCCGCAACGAATGTGCCAAGAGCAGAGCGAATTGGTTCATAGTGGTTATGGCTCGCTCGCTCAACAATGCGAGTACCCTCTTCTTGACCCTCTTTTTGAAGGACCCTTATACGATGAGACTTGTTTTTATCAATTAGGAAAGGCGAATGAGTGACATAAACAACCTGCACTTGCGGCTTCTTTGCAGCGAATGCTTCGAAAATTCGCAATAACCCTTGCTGTGCCACATTCGAAAGGAATGTATCTGGCTCGTCNNATTAAAAGAATCTCTCCGTTTGGTGACTTCGAAATATGTGCAAGATATTGAATCAAATAGCTTAGGAAGTATTTTAAACCGTCGCTCCTTTCCTCAAACAAATACTCACGTTTGGTCCTGTCCTTTACAGTAAATGCAATATCTATATCCTGATTCGAAATCATCAACTCAAGGTCTGTGTCTTGCGTCCACCATTTTTCCAGGTCCATCCTTGTGGCGACTTCACGATTCAATTCCCCGACGATTGCTTTTACATGCCCAGTATCTTCGGCTTGAATCGAGTCCAATAATTGTCCAAGTCTTTCAGAACTCGCACCCGCCACATTANNTTTTGCTCGTTCTTTTTTCTGTTCCTCAGAAAGCTCCCTTTTATGAATCACATCGAAGCGTTGGAATATTTGGTCTGCCGCTGCTCTAATGGTCTCACCCGAACTGAATTGCTGGGCATTCTTTTCAAGATCAGACATGAGGGAGATTCTCTTACCTCTATCGTTAGGAAAAGGTTGAGTAATTCTTTCTTTTTCAAGCTTCGCCAAATATACAATCGGTACAGTATCCGGTAAAGCAATCTTTGGGTCGATTCGGAATGACCGAGGCCAGTGCGCTCGAAGTTGCTGATATTCCTCATCATTAAGCGGTTTACTTATCCATTTCTCTGAAGGTTTATAATAAACTATATGCTTACCATTGAGCCTGAAGTAATGAAATGACTTTACCTCCATTGAATCAGATGCATTAATAATGCTACCTATCGCCTCACTTTGCTCACCTAAGTCTGCCCATTCAAGACCAAAATCTGGCTCCATTCTTGCATTTACGCCAACGCGAAGCATTTCGGAATACCGACAAAAATCACGTGGCTTAACCGGTCGATCTCCCAAAGCTCTTTCAATCGCACCTAAAAATTGCGACTTGCCCGATTCGTTTGAGCCGACAATTGTTGTAATATCACCTTCCAAACTTAGCTTTAAAAAAGGAAATCGTTGGGTATCCCCAATTTTTTCCCAAGGGAGTTCTTCTGCGTTCTCGTCGTGCAAGCGATGAAAATCATAATTGAGTGACTTATAAAATCGTGCGTAAACGGTACGTAGTCTCATAGGAAATTGCTTTATTTAAATGATCAAACTTTCACCTTGAACACTTGGTTTAACTTTTTTCTTTCCTTAAAAAGCCGAGTAGTTAACGAGCGGGTGGTGTTTAAAATAAGGTTGGCGAGTGCACCTGTGGGTGGATTGTTGAGCAGTTGTCGTAACGTCATTTTTACAAATGCTCTTTCCGCAGGATCTCCCCATATGGATACAGCAAGCCTCAATGAGACCTTATCATTCTCGCTGACTTCTTTTTCGGCGGCTT
Source organism: Ignavibacteriota bacterium (assembly GCA_003151215.1). The sequence goes on along the minus strand of PLXB01000080.1, from coordinate 351 downwards.
CTTTCTTAAGTATCTTTTTAAGTTCTCTGAAGAATTCGGTACTAAGCTTATCTAACCAATCCTTTTGTTGGTGTATGTCGACAGTATCAGCGACAAACGGATTTATCGTAACTTGGCATAGAAGCTTTCCGTCAACTTCCACCATTGCACCATATGTAATTTTTGGTCTTTTTGTCGATGATAAAAAAATGTTATTGCTTTTTGCCATTCTGGTTTATAGTGTTATAAAATAACAAGTTGATAACTATATTTTCGCTAATCTCGTGCCTTAAGTGAAGCTATAAATCAATCTCACTATGATAAGAACTGTCAAAATACAGAAGTATACTGTGTCCCTTTAAGGACTATTAA